>DASTYT010000084.1 GCA_035764725.1 Candidatus Methylomirabilota bacterium
GCCCTGTTTCCGGGCGTCTTCGAGGTGCCCTGGGGCGACATCGCGGCGGCGTCCATGCTCGCGAGCCTGCCGCCGCTGGTGCTGGTGATCGCGCTCCAGCGCTTCCTGCTCCGCGGCCTCCTGGCCGGTGCACTTCGGGAATGAGCCCAAAGGAACTGGTAGACTTCAAGGCATGGTCCGCGCTAGGTTAGCGGGGAGTACCTGATTCCCATGGGCGTACCCACGCTTGAGTAGACGCTCCCGTCGCCCGCACGGCCGCGGCCACCGTCCGCAGCAGCCCGGGCAAGGCCCTCGCCTTCCCATCCCTACTCCGCCGCCTCCGTCCCTGTTCGAGAGCCTCACCGCCATCCAGCCGCGCGAGCGGCTGTGGCTGGAGACGACGCCGGACGAGATCAGCATGCGGGTGATGGACATGATCTGCCCCATCGGCAAGGGGCAGCGTGGGCTCATCGTGGCGCCGCCGCGCACCGGCAAGACCACTCTGCTCCAGCAGATCGCCAAGGCCATCCTGACCAATCACACCGAGGTGCAGGTGATCGTGCTCCTCGTGGACGAGCGGCCCGAGGAGGTCACGGACTTCCGGATGACCCTGGCCAAGACGGGCGCCGAGGTGGTGGCCTCCAGCAATGACAACCCCTACGCGCGCCACATCGAAGTGACCGAGCAGACGCTGGATCGCGCCAAGCGCATGGCCGAGCAAAAGAAGGACGTGCTCATCCTCTTCGACTCGCTGACGCGGATGACGCGGGCCTACAACAATCAGCTCACCTCGCGGGGACGCACGATGTCGGGCGGCATCGACAGCCGCGCCTTCCAGATGCCGCGCGCCTTCTTCGGCGCCGCGCGGGCCATCGAGGAGGGCGGCTCCCTCACCATCATCGGCACCGCGCTGGTGGACACCGGCTCGCGGATGGACCAGATCATCTACGAGGAGTTCAAGGGCACCGGCAACATGGAGCTCTACCTCGAGCGCGAGCTGGCCGACCGGCGGGTGTTCCCGTCCTTCGACATGATCCGCTCGGGCACGCGGCACGAGGAGCTCCTGTTCTCGGCCGACGACTTGAAGAAGATCCACCTGCTGCGCCGCGCGCTGTCGGGCCGCAAGCCGGCCGAGGCGATGGAGATGCTGCTCGACCGCCTGAAGCTCACCCCGAACAACGCCGCTTTCCTGAAGAGCCTCGGCGGCTAGCGGGCCTCAGGCCCCGCCGAGCCGCATCACGCGGTAGGCCTCGGCGGCGTCCAGCTTCTTCTTCCGTCCCTGCTCGCGGGCCCACTCCGTGATCATCTCGGTGGGGTCCCACTCGCCCATCTGCGTCCGGTGCTCGCGCAGCGCCGCGAGCTTCACCGTGAGGGTGGAGGTGATGTCCACCCACGTGTCCGGCTTTTCCGCCCCGTGGATCCACACCGCGTCCACGTGGTGCGGGTCCAGCCCCTCGTCGATCAGCTCGGGGAAGATGAGACGGGTCTCTGCGGACGGGAACACCGCGTCCAGCGCCACGTCGGCGGCGGCGCGGTGGTCGGGGTGGTTGAGATAGACGTTGCCGTAGTACCGCACGGTCGGGTCGCCGCACATCACCACGTTGGGGCGGTAGCGTCGGATGAGCCGCGTGAGCTCGCGGCGCAGTGGGATGGACGGCTCGAGCATCCCGTCCTCGTAGCCGAGGTAGACGGTTTCGGCCACGCCGAGCACGCGGCAGGCCGCGCGCTGCTCCTCCTCGCGGATCTTCACCAGGCGCTCCCGCGTCATGTCCTTGGGCGTCCACTCGTTCGAGCCGGCGCCGCCGCTGGTAATGCACACGGTGGTGATGTGGCTGCCCGCCTTGGCCCACTTCGCCAGCGTGCCGCCGATGGTGAACTCCTGGTCGTCGGGGTGCGCGTGGATGGACATCACGCGCTCGGGCGCCGCGGGCTCGGGCGCGTCCGCGGGAGCCGGACCGGCCCGCTCGGGGATGCCCGGCGTGCCTTCCGCGTCCTGGGTCTGGCTCATGGCGTGGCCGTCAGTGTAACACTGGGGATATGGGCGGCCAGACCGCGCGAGCACAGTGCTGCATCGCCGGGGGCGGCCCCGCCGGCCTCATGCTCGCGCTCCTGCTCGCGCGCGCGGGCGTGTCGGTGATCGTGCTGGAGAAGCATGCGGATTTCCTCCGCGACTTCCGGGGCGACACCATTCATCCCTCGACGCTCGAGCTCATGAGCGAGCTGGGCGTCCTCGACGAGTTCCTCGCCCTGCCGCACGAGGAGTTTCCCACGCTGCGGGCCCGGTTCGGCGCCGAGGTCGTGACACTGGCGGATTTCAGCCACCTGCCGACCCGCTGCAAGTTCATCGCCTTCATGCCGCAGTGGGACTTCCTCGATTTCATTGCCAGCCGGGCGCGGACCTATCCCACCTTTGACCTTCGGATGCGCGCCGAGGTGCTAGGGGTGCGGATGGACAACGGCCGGGTCGTGGGCGTGCAGGCCGTGACTCCCGAGGGGCCGCTGGCGGTGCGAGCCGACCTGGTGGTGGCCGCCGACGGCCGGGACTCGGTGCTGAGACGGGCGGCCCGGCTGTCCGTGACGGAGCTGGGCGCGCCCATGGACGTGCTCTGGTTCCGCCTCTCGCGACGGCCCTCGGACTCCGAGCAGCCCCTGGCCCGCTTCGACAGGGGCCGGATCTTTATCGTGGTCAATCGCGGGGCGCACTGGCAATGCGGCTATGTCATCCCCAAGGGCACGCTGGAGGCGATCCGCGCGCGGGGTCTCGACTGGTTCCGGCAGGAGATCGGTGAGCTGCTGCCCTTCGCCGCCGATCGCGCGGCCGAGATCGGGTCCTGGGACGACGCGAAGCTCCTCACCGTGCGGGTCGATCGGCTGCCGCGCTGGCATCAGCCAGGTATCCTCTGCATCGGCGACGCGGCGCACGCGATGTCGCCGGTGGGCGGGGTGGGCATCAACCTCGCCATCCAGGACGCCGTGGCCGCCGCCAACATCCTGGCCGCGCCGCTGCGCGAGGGGCGTATCAGCGACGCGCTCCTCGAGCGTGTCCAGCGCCGGCGGCAATGGCCCACGCGCGTGACCCAGCGCATCCAGGTTCTGCTCCAGTGGAGCCTGGTCTCGCGCGCGCTCAAGAGCGGTCGGCCCATGCGCCCCCCGCTCCTGGCGCGCGCGCTGCGGCGCATTCCCGCGCTCCGCCGCCTGACGGCGCGGCTCATCGGCCTGGGGATACGCCCCGAGCATCTGCAATGAGCACGCCCTACCACCTCGAGCTCATCGTGCTGTTGCTGGTGGCGGTGCTCGTCCTCATGACGCTGGCCCGCCGGGTGATGATCCCGTACCCGATCTTGCTCGTGCTGGGAGGCCTGGCTCTCAGCCTCGTGCCGAATGTCCCGGTGGTCCGGCTCGATCCCGACCTCGTGTTCCTGGTCTTCCTGCCTCCGGTGCTGTGGGCGGCGGCCTACTTCACGTCGCTGCGCGACTTCCGGGGAAATCTCCGGCCGATCGTGCTGCTGGCAGTGGGCCTGGTCCTCGTCACGACCGTGGCGGTGGCGGGGGCGGCGCGCCTGGTCGTGCCCGGCATGAGCTGGCCCGTGGCCTTCGCCCTCGGCGCCATCGTCTCGCCGCCCGACGCCGTCGCGGCCACCGCGATCGCGCGGCGCCTGCGCATCCCGCACCGGCTCGTGACGATCCTCGAAGGCGAGAGCCTCATCAACGACGCCGCCGCGCTCGTCCTCTACCGCGTGAGCGTGGCGCTCGCCGTGTCGGGGGGAATGATCACGCTCGAGGCGGGGCTGCGCGAGTTCGCCGTGGCCGCCCTGGGCGGCGTGCTCGTGGGACTCGTGGTGGGGCTCGCCACGCGGTGGGCGCTCCGGCTCACCGATGACAGCCTGGGCCAGATCGCGATCACCCTGCTGGCGCCCTACGCGGCGTGGGTGCTGGGGGAACGGGCGCACGTCTCGGCGGTGCTTGCCTGCGTCGTGGGCGGGCTCTACGTGCGCCAGAGCTTCAGCTCGATCGTGCCCCCGGTGACCCGCATCCAGTCGCGCGCGGTGTGGGACCTCCTTCTCTTCATCCTCAATGGGCTGATCTTCATCCTAATCGGGCTTCAGCTGGGGGCCATCCGCGCGGGCGGGCTCATCGAGGACCTCGGCGCGCTCCTCATCCAGGGCACCGTGGTCAGCGTCACCGCGATCGTGGTGCGGCTCGTCTGGGTGCCCCTCGCCACCTTGATTCCCCGCTGGGTCAGCCCGTCCCTGCGGCGCCGCGACCCCATCCCGCCCGCGAGTTACGTCTTCCTCGTGGCGTGGACGGGCATGCGGGGGATCGTTTCGCTCGCCGCCGCGCTGGCCCTGCCGCTGGCCTTCCCCTATCGCGACGAGGTGATCCTGCTCACGTTCGCCGTGATCCTCTCCACGCTGGTCGTGCAGGGACTGAGCCTCACGCCCCTGATCCACTGGCTACGCCTGGGGCACGACGACTCGCTCGAGCTCGAGGAGGCCTTCGCGCGCGAGGCGGCCGCGCGCGCGGCGCTCGGCCGGCTGGAAACGGTGGACGGGAGCCCGGTGGGCCGGGAGGAGATCGAGCGACTGCGCGCGTCCTACACGCAGCGGGTCGAACGTGCGACGCCGATCGTGCTGGGCGAGGGGCATGATGCGGGCGAGCGGGCGGTCCGCCGGCGGGTCCGCCATGACCTGCTGACGGCCGAGCGGCACGCGCTGATCGACCTTCGTGACCGGGGCGTGATCAGCGACGAGGTGCTCCAGCGACTGGAGCACGAGCTCGACGTGGAGGCGATACGGCTGGGGCTCGGTGAGACCCGGCTCGAGGGGGGCCTGGGTCCCACCTAGGCCCGCGCCTAGCCCTCGATCCCGCCGCCGTTGCCCGGGTGGAGAGCCAGGACCTCGATCACCGAGACCACGTTCCCGCGGCTCGTCGGCGTGTAGAACGCCTTGATGTGGTGGGACTGGGTCAGCATCGCGCGCGGAACGTTCACACTCTCCGGCACGATGAGTTGCGTCCCATCCTTCAAGCGCAGGTACTCGCCGTTCGCGCTGGCCCACGCGATCGTGCCTTGCGCCGTCGGGCCGAGCGTCGGCGAGACCTGAGTGCCGATGCGCGGCGGCGCCGCCGAGGCCATGGCTGCGACCATCGCGGCCGATACGAAGCTCATCACCACGACCAGTCCACGGAGTCCTCGTTGGGGATTCATGCTTCATGTGATTGCATGGCGTGGGCCAGCCAGCCCGAGACCCGGTAACCCCTGATGAATGTGGTGTTCTGGGATCCCGTAAGGGCACGCCCCGCGTACTAGGTACCGGGTCGCACCGCTCAGGACGGGGAGACTGGGCCCTGCCGTAGCGCGCGGGCGAGGGGGGCGCGTAGGCGCCCGGGCGTCACGCGTGCGAGAGTGAGCTGCTCGGCCCCGACGAAGCGGCCGAGCGAGGCGAGGGCATCCGCCACTCCCATCAGCGTCTCGTCCACGTCGAGCGGCCCCGGTAGGCCGGCGGGCGGCTGACCGCCGTTCGCCAGCCAGCGCTCGAAGTGGACGTGGCGGACGTCCAGTCGCTTGTCGGCGCGATGCGTCTTGGCGTCGACCCGGCCCACGAGCCGCCCGTGGTGGAGGATCGGCAGCGTGTAGTAGCCGTGCACGCGCTTGGCCTGCGGGGTGTACACCTCGATGCGATAGTCGAAGCCGAACAGCCGGGCGACGCGGCCGCGATACCAGAGGAAGGAATCGAAGGGCGAAAGCAGGGTCGTCCCGGTGGACGCGGCGGCGCGGCGCTCGGCGCGTCGAAGCGCCGGCAGATCGCGCGTGAGGATGAGCCAGCGTCCCCGGTGACCCTCCACCTCGATCTCAGTGACATCACCGCCCTCGATCAGGGCGCGGAGGCCGCTCCGGCGTCCGGCCGCGAAGAAGCGGGGGAAGGTGAGATAGCCGGCGAGATCCTTGTCGGTGGCCGCGCCCATGGCATGGAGCGAGCGCTCGACGTGCCAGCGGCGGAAGTCCTCGACGGATACCGCCTCCGTCGTGACGCCGGGCAGCGCGCGCTCGAGCAGGTCGTAGCGCTTCTGGAAGTGCTGGCGGCCGTGGATGGCGACCACGCCGGTCATCCACAGGTGGTGCAGCGCGTGCTGCACCGGCCTCCACGACCACCAGCCGCCGCGCCCCCGGCGCCGCGCGCCCTGCTCGAACTCGCCGTGGCTCATGGGACCGTTGCTGCGGAGGGTGTCAGTGACCTCCGTGATGAGGCGCGAGTTCCTCTTGAGCCACTTCGACCAGCCGGTGTGGCGACCCTGGTAGTCGAGCATCGCGCGCCGCCACCACGGCAGCGTGGAGACCGGCACGAGGCAGGCGGCGTGCGCCCAGTACTCGAAGAGCAGACGACGGCGATAAATCATGCGATCGAGGCTCGCCCGTTGATAGGGCCCGAAGCGGCTCCACGCGGTGAGGTAGTGCGCGCGCTCGAGCACGTTGATGGAGTCGAGCTGGAGGCCGCCCACGTCCTCGACGAAGCGCGTGAGCCGGCCGGGCGTCAGCCGCTGCGTGCGCGGCCGCGTCAGGTGTTGCCGCTCCAGGAACAGCGCGGCCACCGCGCGTGGCGAGACGACGGCTCGATGAGGCGCGGCCGCGGTGGGCCCGGGGGACGGAGCGGAGTGCGTGGGCATGGCGAGGACACGGTAGCACCGATCTGGCGGTCGAGCGCCGTCTGCTGCTACCATCCGGGCCGACGAGGATCGTCCCGCTCACCCTGGCGCCGAGGAGCCTGCGTATGCGCGTGATGACGAGGCTGGCCCTGCTGAGCATGCTCGTGCTGCTGGCGACGTGGGGCCCCGCGGCCGCGCAGACGCCCATCAAGATCGGCTTCATCTCGCCGCTGTCCGGGGCCATCGCGGCCGCCGGCAAGGACATGTACTCCGGCTGCGAGCTCTACTGGCAGGAGACGGGCTGGCAGATGGCCGGGCGCAAGGTCGAGGTGATCCTCGAGGACAACGAGGGCCAGCCCGCCACCGCCCTGGCCAAGGCGCGCAAGCTGTTGGAGAGCGACAAGGTGCACATGCTGATGGGCGTGATCCTGTCCAACGTCGCCTACGCGCTCGTGCCGTACGTCGAGCAGCAGGGCATTCCCACCATGTACCCCATCAACTCCGCCGACGATCTCACCCAGCGGAAGCGCCCGAAGTGGCTCATCCGAACCGGGTTCTCCGCGGGGGGTAACATGCATCCCTTCGGGGAGTACGCGGCCAAGACCCTCGGCTACAAGAAGATCGTCACCATCGGCCTCGACTACGCCTTCGGGTGGGAGACGGTGGGCGGCTTCCACAAGTCATTCGAGGACAACGGCGGCCAGATCATCCAGAAGATGTGGGTGCCGCTCAACGTCCAGGACTATGCGCCCTATCTCGGCCAGATCCGCAAGGACGCCGACGCCGTGTTCGTCAACGGGTTGGGCCGCTGGACGCTGCTCTTCGCCAAGCAGTACTCGGAGAGCGGGCTGCGCGGCAAGCTTCCCCTCCTCGCCAACGGCACCTACAGCGACGAGCACGTGCTGCCGCAGCTGGGGGATGAGTCCCTCGGCGTGATCAGCGCGCACCACTACTCCGCCGCGCTGGAGACGCCCGCCAATCAGAAGTTCCGCGCCGCCTACGAGAAGGCCTATCAGCGGCTGCCCGGCTTCTACGGGGAGAACTGCTACACCGGCGCGCGCATCCTCGCCGAGGCGGTCAAGGCGGTGGGGGGCAAGGTGGAGGATCGCGCCGCCCTCATGGCCGCACTGCGCGCGGTGAAGGTGGGGGATGCGCCGCGCGGGCCGGTGGAGATGGACCCCTACGGCAACCCCACCCAGAACATCTACATCCGCAAGGTCGAGCGCGTGGGCGGGAAGCTCCAGAACACGGTCATCCACACCTATCCGCGGGTGAGCCAGTTCTGGACGTACAACCCCGAGGAGTTCCTGAAACAGCCCGTGTACTCGCGCGACTTCCCGCCCTGCCGTCACTGCTGAGGGTGTTACACTCCCCCCACCACGGACATCGGAGGAGTCGCCATGAGCGAGACCAAGCAGACCTTCAGTGTCAGCCGGGCCCAGGACGCGGTGTACAAGACGGGGCTGCGGAGCTTCATGGAGTATCGCGACCTCGGCGTCGACGCCGCCACCCAGGGGCAGTTCCGGGCCCACGTGATCCGCATCAAGAAGGAAGCCCATGGCGATCACGCGCTCCACACCACCGGGCTCCACCGGCACCTCTGCGACTTCCAGATGTTCTACGTCCTGAAGGGATGGATCCGGTTCGTCTACGACGGGCAGGGCGAGCACACGTTCCAGGCCGGTGACTGCGTGCTTCAGCCGGCGGGCATCGTGCACAACGAGCTCGATTGCTCGGACGACGTCGAGATCCTTGAGATCTACTCGCCCGCCGTGCACCAGACGGTGGTGATGGATCAGATGCCGGCCCAGGCGGCCGCTCGCTAGCCGCGCCTTCACACCGAGCCCGGCGAGCGCCCGGGCAGGGGAGGAGCTCATCATGACGACGCGTCGCGTATTCCTCGGCACGGCCGGCCTTCTCGCTTCCGCGGTGCTCGCGGACGGACGCTGGGGCCTCGCCCGCGCGGACAAGCCGATCAACCTCTCCGGCTGGGTGTTCAAGCCCGACACCGTAAAGGACTACATCGACTTCTACAACAAGAAGCACGGCGGCCAGGTGACGTACGAGGCCATCCCGTGGGCGCAGTACCACCCCACCATGGAGACCCGGGCCCTCGCGGGCGAGATCGTGGACGTGATGTACTGCAACCACAATAACCGCGAGCGGTGGTACGAGAACGGCCTCCTCCGCGCGGTGGACGATCTGCCCGGCGTGGACGAGCTGAAGAAGAAGATGACCCCCGCCAACCTCGACAGCCTCAAGAGCAAGGACGGAACGAAGCTCCTGGGCCTGCCGTACTTCACGAGCCTCTTCATCCTCATCTACAACGAGCCGATGCTCCAGCAGGCCGGCATCAAGGCGCCCGCGAAGAGCTGGGACGAGCTGGTCGAGCACTGCATGAAGCTCAAGAAGGACAAGGTGAGCGAGACGCCGTTCCTCCCCAACTGGAACAACAGCCCCTCGGGGACGATGCCGCAGTTCATGAGCGACTGCTTCTCCGAGGGGGCGAACGTCTTCGACGCCAAGAACCGCGTCATCGTCGATCAGGAGCCGGGGGCGGCCAAGGCGATGGAGCGGTGGCAGAAGGTGTACAAGGCCGATCTGGTGAATCCCGAGGTGCTCACCAAGACCTCCTCCACCGATACGCATCGCCTGTTCTGGACGGGACGGTACGCGTACCACACCAACCACTCGTACTACTTGAAGACCATCGCCGCCGAGCCGGAGAACTCGAAGCTCGCTCCCAAGAAGGCGAAGATGGTCATGTATCCGGGCACCGGGCAGTCCTACATGTGGACGGACTCGTACGTGGTCAACGCCAAGTCGAAGAATCTCGAGGACGCGTGGAAGCTCACGCGCTTCCTGGGCGGGAACCTCAACGGGGACTGGTACGTGCAGCGGCAGTGGTGTCTGATCTCCGGCCTCGACAATCCGTATCCCGAGATGTACGACCACCCGGAGATCATCGTGTCGTACGACAAGTGGATCGACCTCAAGCTCCTGCGCGAGCAGTACAAGAAGGGCAAGGTCATCGCCGCCTACAAGGAGCCGTGGTACGGCGAGTACGACACGAAGGCGGTGGCCATCGTCCACAACATGATCCGGGGGACGACGGCGGTGCCCAAGGGGCTCAAGGAGCTCGTCGCGCTCCAGAAGTCGCTCGTGTAGCGCGCGAGGGATCCGCGGGCCGTGGAAGGCGCGCTGCCGGTCGCAAAGGGCGCGCGGACGGGACGGATGTCGCTCCGTCTGTCCGAGGGCTGGTTCGCGTTCACCCTCATTCTGCCCGCGCTCCTCGGCATCTTCGTGGTCGTGGTGTTCCCGCTCGCCTACTCGCTGTGGCTCTCGTTCACCGACGTCAATCTCCTTCGCACCACCGGGCCCGCCATCGAGGTATTCGGTGTGCGCGTGCCCCTCTTCCGCTTCGTGGGCCTCCAGAACTACGCGCGGATCTTCGACGACCCCCTCTACTGGAGCTCGCTCTGGCGCACCCTCTACTTCGTGGGGGCGTTCGTGCTGGAGGCCACCGTCATGGGGCTGGGGATGGCGCTCGTCCTCAACGAGCGCTTCGCGGGCCGCCCGCTCATGCGGAGCCTGCTCCTGATCCCCTGGTCGCTCTCGCGGGTGGTGGTGGGACTGCTGTGGGTCGGCATCCTCGACTTCGAGTTCGGCGCTCTCAACGGGCTCCTGCACAACTGGGGCCTCATCGATCGCTCGGTCGCCTTCTTCAAGGACGGGTTCACCGCGCTCAATGTCCTCGTCACCGTCTACATGTGGAATCAGGCGCCGTTCGCGACGCTCCTCTTCCTCGCCGGGATGCAGTCGGTGCCCGAGGATCTCTACAGCGCCGCCGAGGTGGACGGCGCGGGCTACTGGCAGCGGTTCCGCTTCGTGACGCTGCCCGCCCTCCGGCCCATCCTGTTCCTGGTCCTCGTCCTCGCCACCGTCAACGGCTTCCTCATGCTCGACCTCATCTACGTGCTCACCATGGGCGGGCCCGCCAACGAGACCACCACGATCTCCTGGCTCGGCTTCCAGACCGCCTTCGCGTTCTTCAAGTTCGGTCCCGGCACCGCCATCCTCTACACGCTGACCGCGCTCTGCCTGCTCGTGACCGTCGTGTATCAGCGCCTGATCCTGGCGCGCTTCGAGCCGGAGGCCTGAGGCGATGGCGCGCCCGCGCGCGGGGAGCCGTTTGGTGCTCTACGGCCTCGTGCTGGGAATCACGCTGTGGCTGATCGGGCCGTTCGTGTGGCTGTTCGTGACGAGCATCTCGTATCAGCGAAATCTCCTCGCGCGGCCCTTCTCCGTGATTCCCCCCGAGGTCACGTTCGACAACTATCGAATGGTCCTGGGCCTCGTCCGCTTCCACGCCGAGGGTCAGGCGTCCAAGATCATCCCGGCGATGATCAACAGCTTGGTGGTCGGCGGGCTCGTGACGGTGCTGAACCTCGTGATCGGGACCACCGCGGGCTATGCCTACGCCCGCTTCCGCTTTCCGCTCAAGACGTTCTCGCTCTTCGCCCTCCTCTTCACCCGGATGCTGCCCACGGTGGTGCTGATCCCGGCCTTCTTCCTCATGCTGCGCGCGATGGGGCTCCAGAACACGCTGAGCGGGCTCATCGTGGCATACTGCTCGTTCACGCTGCCGTTCACGGTGTGGATCATGAAGGCCTACTTCGAGACGGTGCCGTCGGAGTTGGACAAGAGCGCGCTCGTGGACGGCTGCAATCGCCTCCAGGCCTACTACCGGGTGGTGCTCCCGGTGTCGGGACCTGGACTGGTGGCCGCGGGCGCCTTTACCTTCATGCTCTGCTGGAACGAGTTCATCGTGGCCCAGGTGCTCAACACCAAGCCGGGCACCACCACGCTGCCCCCCGTGATCGCGGGCATGAACGGGCAGATCAACATCGACTACTCGGTGATCGCCGCCTCCGGCTTCCTGGGGGCGCTGCCCGCCGTGCTGCTCGTGCTCTTCTTCCAGAAGTACATGGTGCAGGGCCTCACCGCCGGCTCCGTCAAGGGCTGAGGATGCCAGGGCTCAGGAAAGGACAACCGTGATGCCGACCACCTCGACCGCGTCGCGTGACATCGCGTATCAGCTCCACCCCTTCACCAACCTCAGGAAGCACGAGGAGGAGGGGCCGCTGGTCATCACCGGCGGACACGGGATCTACGTCAGCGACGAAGCCGGCCGCGAGTACATCGAGGCCATGGCCGGGCTCTGGTGCGCCTCGCTGGGCTTCGGCGAGGAGCGGCTGGTGGAGGCGGCCATCCGGCAGATGCGGCGGCTGCCCTACTACCATCAGTTCAACTCCAAGGCTCACGACACCGCGGTCAATCTCGCCGAGCGCCTGATCGAGCTCCTGCCCGTTCGCATGTCGAAGATCTTCTTCAACAACTCGGGCTCCGAGGCCAACGACACCGCGGTGAAGCTCGTCTGGTACTACAACAACGTGCTCGGCCGGCCGCGGAAGAAGAAGATCATCTCGCGGCTGCGCGGCTACCACGGGATCACGGTGGCGAGCGGCAGCCTCACCGGCATTCTCTCGGCGCACCGGAACTTCGACCTGCCGCTGCCCCAGATGCGCCACGCCGACTGCCCGGACTTCTACCGTCACGGGCGCCCGGGCGAGAGCGAGGAGGACTTCGCCACCCGCATGGCCGAATCGCTGGACGCGCAAATACAACGTGAGGATCCCGAGACGGTGGCCGCCTTCATCGCCGAGCCGGTCATGGGTGCGGGCGGCGTGGTGGTGCCGCCGCGCACCTACTTCGACAAGGTGCAGGCCGTGCTCAAGAAGCACGACGTGCTCTTCATCGCCGACGAGGTGATCTGCGGCTTCGGGCGCACCGGCCGGATGTTCGGGTCCGAGACCTACGACCTCAAGCCCGACATCATGGTGATGGCAAAGGCGCTGTCCTCCGCCTATCTCCCCATCTCGGCCACCGCGATCTCCGAGGGGATCTACCAGGCGCTGGTCTCGGGCAGCGACAAGGTCGGCGTGTTCGCCCACGGCTACACCTACTCCGGCCATCCCGTGCCCTGCGCGGTGGCGCTCGAGACGCTCGACGTCATGAAGGAGCGCGACCTCCTGGGCCACGTCGGCCGCGTGGCGCCGCGGCTGCAGGCTGGACTCCGGCGCTTCGCCGATCACCCGCTGGTGGGCAACGTGCGGGGGGTGGGCCTGCTCGGCGCGGTCGAGCTGGTGAAGGACAAGGCGACGCGAGCGCCGTTCGATCCGCCGGGTACGGTGGGTGGGGTGTTCCAGACGCGGGCTCAGGCCCAGGGCCTGATCGTGCGCAACCTCGGCGACACCATTGCCCTCTGCCCGCCCCTCATCATCACGGAGGCGGAGATCGACGAGGTCCTGCGCCGCTTCGACAAGGCGCTGACCGAGACGACGCCGGCGGCGTAGGCGGCGGCGGCCGCCGCCTCAGCGTCGGTCGGCGGGGCCCGGCAGGAGGATGCGCCAGACGTCCACCGAGTAGGTGAGCTGGCGCGTGCCCAGCGTGGACGTGAGCACCGCGTAGCGCGTGGCGTCATCGGCCACTGCGATCGCGTGGAAGGCCTTCCCGCGCGACGTGACGAGCTGCGACCGCTTGCGGGCCACGTCGATGAGGCGCATGCCGGCGCGGTCGCCGGTGGGCGCGAGGAGGTGGCCGTCCGGGGTGAAGCGAAGGCCGCCGTGCGGCGGGCCGGTGGCGTCGTTGTCCACGTCGGCGAGGAGCTCGGCGCCGGTGTCGAGGTCCCACACGAAGAGGCTGCCCTCGATGGTCGCGACGGCGGCGCGCTTGCCATCGGGGGAGAGCGCCGCGGCGACGGCCCACGCGGTGTCGATCTCCACGCCCTTGGGCGGGCCGTAGGTTCGGCGCGACCGCCGCACCGAGAAGGTGCGCACCGGCGCGCTGCCGGCGAGCTCCCACACGGTCACCCCGCCGTCGTGGCCTCCGGTGACGGCGCGGCGTCCATCCGCGGAGAGGTCGAAGGCGGTGAGGGGCTCGGCATGTGGATTGGTCAGGCTCGCCGCCATCCGCCGTGTCGCCACCTCGAGGACCATGACGTCGCGCTCGCAGGCCACGCCGAGCAGCGCCCCCGCGGCATCGAAGCGCAGGAAGAGGCAGCGCCCGATGGGGATCGCCGCCGTCTCCTTCCAGTTCCCCGCGCGGTCGTCCTGCCAGAGGCGTAGGGTGCTCTCGCGGTGGCGGCCGATGGTGGCGAGGAGCGAGCCGTCGGGGGAGAAGGCGAGATCGGTGATGCCCTGGCGATAGGCGCCCACGGAGACCCCCTGGGCGCCCTCGGCCGTCCACACGCGGATGACCCCGCCGCGCTCGCCCGTCGCCACGCGGCTGCCGTCCTGGGCCAGGGCCAGCACGTCCATGTAGGAGCCCGGCGTGTTCACGTCGGGGATCTCGGCGACGCGGGTCGCCGAGATCGGCGGGCCCGGGCGCTGACAACCCGTCACGCTCAGCCCCGAGAGGAGTGCCAGCACCATCAGGCGTCGGGCGCGCCCCGGGCCACTCCGCATCAGCCGGGATTCTACGACAGGGGTTCCCGTGCCCCAAGGAATGAGCCGACGGGGGAACGGGCGGGCCGGGCCCCCACTGGAAATGGGGTACTATCTCCCCCGTCGCCTCCCCCGGATCTGGGGCGGGCCAGCATCGCATCTGCGCTCACACAGAGGAGAGCTCGCATGAGGCACGCGAAGTGGCCCGTGAAGACGTTGGTCGCGGTGGTCGGGGTGGTGGCGCTGGCGCTCGGCGCCGGCGCGCTCGGTCAGGCGCAGCAGGGGCTCAGCGGCGAGTACAAGATCGGCGTGCTCGAGCCGCTCACCGGCAATCTCGCCGCCGAGGGCAAGCGCCATCTCGAGGGCATGGAGATCATGCGCGACCTCATCAACGAGCGCTTCGGCGGCGTGATGGGGAAGAAGCTCACCTTCGTGGTGGGCGACGCCGTCGATCCCACCGTGGCCGCCTCCGAGGCCACCCGCCTGGCGACGCAGGGCGCCGTGAAGATCATCGCCGGTACCTTCTCCTCTACCCTCTGCGGGGCGGCCAGCGAGGCCGCGGCTCGCCAGGGCGTCATCTACTGGGAGACGTCCTGCGTGGATCCTCGCCTCACCAAGCGCGGGCTCAAGAACATCTACCGCACGGAGATCGACGGCACCGGGTTCGGCTGGTACAACATCGAGTTCATCGCCAAGCATCTCGCGCATCGCCTGGGGAAGAAGCCGAATGAGCTCCGCATCGCCTATCTGTCCGAGGACTCGTCCTACGGGCAGAGCGTGACGGAGACAGCCCGGCAGCGGGCGAAGCAGGAATTCGGCATGCAGGAGACGGGGGTGGAGTACTACACCTTCACCACCAACGACCTGACGTCGGTGATCCTCAAGCTCAAGAGCCAGAACCCCGACATCCTGCATCACATCGCGCGCAACCAGGACGCCATCCTCTTCTGGCGCCAGGCGCGGGAGCAGAACTTCCAGGTGAAGGCGGTGGTGCACGCGGGCGCCACCGGCTACGGCTCGCCGGACTTCGGCAAGGCCTTCGGCGCCGACGGCAACGGCCCCTTCGCCCTCCTCGAGCCCGGCGCCGGCTTCCTCATCGACAAGATGCGGCCGGAAGGCCAGCGCATCGAGCGCGCCTATCGCGAGGCGGTGAAGGCGAAGACCGGCAACGACATCGCGGGCGGGCATCAGCTCGCGGGGGGCGGGCTCTGGGTGCTGAAGCTGGTGCTGGACGCCGCCAAGACCGACGATCCCGACAAGTTCCGCGCCGCCGTGCTCGGGCTCGACCTCCCCACGGGGAGCGCGCTCAACGGCTGGGGCGTGAAGTTCGACGAGAATGGGCAGAACTCCAACCCGCGCGTGCAGCATTACATGCTGCAGTGGCAGAACGGGCAGATGGTCACGGTGTGGCCGGAGGAGTTCACGAGCGAGCGCGGCAAGTGGATTCCGCTCGGCCCCTGGGACCAGCGGAAGTAATGGAGCAGCCGACATAGCGATCGACGTCCTCTCGCGCGTGTGCCTCGACGCCCCGGGCGCTCCCCGGGGCGTCGCGCATTCGACGCGCCGGCGGGCGGCCTGACGTGCACGCCGTCCCCCAGCTCGCCGTCTCCACCCTCCTCCTGGGCGGCATCTACGCCCTGATCGCGGTCGGCCTGACCCTGATCTTCGGCGTGATGCGCGTGGTGAATTTTGCTCACGGCGAGTTCCTCATGCTCGCGATGTATCTCGCCTTCTGGTCCTTCGCCCTCCTGGGCCTGGATCCCTACGTGACGCTGGTCCTGGCGCTGCCGGTGATCTTCGCGGGCGGCTGGCTCTCGTATCGCCTGGTGATGGGTCCGGTGATCCAGGCCTCGCACAATGTGCAGATCTTCACCACCGTCGGTCTGTCCATCGCGCTCCAGAACCTGGCGCTGGTCCTCTGGACGGCGGACGCTCAGTTCATCCGTACCCCGTACTACGCCGTGGTGGTGCGGCTCGGCGGCGCCGCGTTCAACCTCGCCCAGGCCGTGGCGTTCCTGGTCGCGGTGCTCGCCACCGCGGCGCTGTTCGCGTTCCTCCGCTGGTCGTACACGGGGAAGGTCATGCGCGCCACCGCCCAGGATCGCCAGGCTGCCTCGCTCATGGGTATCGACACCGGGCGGGTGTACTCGCTCACGTGGGCGGTGGGCGTGACATGCGTGGGCGTGGCGGGCGTGCTGCTGGCGCCGGTCTATCCGGTCTATCCCACCGCGGGGCTTCAGTTCGTGCTGATCGCCTACGTGGCGGTGGTGCTGGGCGGTCTCGGCGACATGGCAGGCGCCGTCATCGCCAGCCTGATCGTGGCGACGGTGGAAGTGGTGGGCTCCTACGTGATCGGCACCGCGTGGAAGGAAGTCCTCTACCTCCTCCTCTTCATCGCGATCCTGCTGGTGCGCCCGGCCGGCCTGTTCGGTCAGCGCGGCGCCGAGAACATCGGCGTATGACGGCGGCGTTGCGAAGCGTGGCACCTGCGCTCGCGCTCTTCGGCTTCGCCGCGCTCGTGCCGCTCGTCGTGCGCGACGCCTTCTTCCTGGACGGGCTGATCCTCATCCTCCTCTGGGGCTCGGTGGCCGCGGCGTGGAACGTGGCGGCCGGCTATGCCGGCCAGGTGTCGCTTGGCCACTCCATCTTCTTCGGCCTGGGCGCCTATTCGGCGGCGCTCATGGGCACGAAGTGGAACGTGTCCCCGTGGATCGCGATGGTGGTGGGCGCGGCGCTGGCGACCGTGATGGGTTTCGTCATCGGCTTCCTCAGCAATCGCCTCCGCGGCCCCTACTTCGTGCTAGCGACCATTGCGTTCTCCCAGGTGTTCTTGATCGTGGGCAGCCGCTGGCGCGGCTTCACGTCGGGCTCGGAGGGCATCCCGGTGCCGTTCCGCTCGGGCTTCTGGACGCTCGGCCTGGTGGACAAGCGCATGTGGGTGTACCTGATGCTGGCGCTCGCGATCGGCCTCTACCTGATCCAGCTCTACCTCGAGCGCTCGCGCCGGGGCTATCAGCTCGCCGCCGTGCGCGAGGACGAGGATGCCGCGCTATCGCTGGGCGTGCCCGCGCGCCGCCTCAAGGTCGCTGCCATCGCGGTGAGCGCGGCCCTCACGTCGGTGTGTGGCACGCTCTGGGCGCAGTACGTCGGGTTCGTGGACCCGTTCTACGTGTTCTCGGTGGATCTCTCCGTGCGCTTCGCGCTGGCCGCGGTCACCGGCGGGCTGGGCACCGCGCTGGGGCCCTTTCTCGGCGCGGCCCTCATCACCGTGCTCGAGACCTATCTCCGCGCGCGCTTCGGCGGCATCGGCGCGGGGCTCGTGGGCATCTACCTCATCATCTACGGCGTGGCCCTGATCCTCATCATGCGCTTCGCGCCGCAGGGGCTCGTGCCCTGGCTCGCCAGCCTGACCGGCCGCCGGCGCGTGTCCCGCGCGACCGGCGCCGCGGGGGTCGCATCGTGAGCCTCCTCGCCGTCTCTGGTATCACCAAGCACTTCGGCGGCATCATCGCCAACCGCGACATCTCCTTCGAGGTGGCGCCGGGAGAGCTCGTCGGCATCATCGGCCCCAACGGCTCCGGCAAGTCCACTCTCTTCGAGGTGATCAGCGGCTTCTATTACCCGGACGCGGGCGAGGTGCGCCTGGACGGCCAGCGGCTGACCGGCCTCTCGCCCGACCGGGTGTGCCGGCTCGGCATCGCCCGGACGTTCCAGAAGCTCCGGCCGTTCGCGGGGATGAGCGTGGTGGACAACGTGATGGTGGGTGCGCTCACGCGCACGCACGACGTGCGTCACGCCCGCGAGCGGGCGCTCGCCCTGCTCGACCGCGTCGGGCTCGGCGAGAAGGCGCACGCGCACGCGCGCACGCTGTCCACCGGCCAGCGCAAGCGCCTCGAGCTGGCCCGGGCGCTCGCCACCGAGCCGCGCGTGCTCCTCCTCGACGAGGTGACGGGCGGGGTGGATCAGCGGAGCATTCCCGGTCTCGTCCAGCTCGTGCGTGAGCTCCATCGCGACGGCCTCACCCTGCTGGTGATCGAGCACAACATGCGGGTGATCACCGCCGTCGCCCACAGGATCGTGGCGCTGTACCTCGGTGAGAAGATCGCCGACGGCGCCCCCGACGCGGTCACCCGGGACCGGCGGGTCGTCGAGGCCTATCTCGGCCAGGCGTACGCCGGATGACGGCGCCCCTGCTGCTCAGCGTCGAGGACCTCGACGTCGCCTACGGCGACTTCCAGGTGCTGTGGCAGGCCGGGCTGGAGGTGCGCGAAGGCGAGATCGTGACGGTACTCGGCCCGAACGGCGCGGGTAAGTCCACGCTCATGAACACGATCTCCGGCCTCATGGCGCCGCGCGCGGGCCGCATCACGTTTCGCGGCAAGCGCATCGACGGGCTGCCCGCGCATCGGACGGTGGGCGAGGGGCTCGCGCACGTGCTCGAGCGGCGGCGGCTCTTCCCCTTCCTCAGCGTGCTCGACAATGTACTGCTGGGCGCTCACAATCTCACCGCGCGCCCGCACCGCGCGGAGAGCCTCGCCGCCGTCGAGCGGCTGTTCCCGGTCATCGCGAGCCGCCGCGGCCAGCTCGGCCACACGCTCTCGGGCGGCGAGCAGCAGATGGTGGCGATCGCCCGCGGCCTCATGGCGCGTCCGCGTCTCCTCATGATCGACGAGCCCTTCCTGGGCCTGGCGCCCAGGATCGTGGAGGAGCTGGGCGGGCTCATGCGGCGCATCCGCGACGAGCGGGGGATCGGCATCGTGTTCATCGAGCAGAACGTGGAGCTGGCGCTGCGGCTCGCCGACCGCGGCTACATCCTGGAGTCCGGCCGCACCATCCTGAGCGGGCCCTCCGCGGAGCTGCTCCAATCGGCGGAGGTCAAGCGCATTTTCCTGGGGGACGTCGCCCTATGACGACACCGGCGGCGATGACGCGCCGTGAATGGGGCTGCGGGATGCTCGCCGCGCTGGCCATGTTGGGCGGCGGGTGCGCCACCGTCTCCCCCAGCGAGGAGAAGAAGCTCGGGCGCGAGGCGGCGGATGAGGTCGAGCAAACCATCGGGCTCGTGCACGACCCGCGGCCCCTCGAGTACGTGCGCCGCGTGTCGGGCCGCCTCGCCGAGAGGGCTCAGCGTCCCGACATCTCGTGGCAGTTCAACGTCGCCGACGATGAAGCACCGAACGCGTTCGCACTTCCCGGTGGGTGGGTCTACGTGACGCGCGGGCTCCTCGTGCTGCTGAACACGGAGGACGAGCTGGCCGGCGTGCTGGGCCACGAAATGTCGCACGTGACCGAGCGCCACTCCGCCCGCCAGGCCCGCGCGACCACGCCCTTCACGGTGCTCTTCGGGGTTCCCGCAGCGATCCTCGGCACGGTGAGTCCGACTCTCGGCGGCATCGTGGGCGGCACCGGCCAGCTCCTGTCGAAGGTCACGCTCGCGCCGTACAGCCGCGACCAGGAGCGCGAGGCCGACGAGCGGGGCATCGCGCTGGCTGCGCGTGCGGGTTGGGATCCCCTCGGCCTCGCCGCGGCCCTTCATACGCTGCACGAGGAGGAGGCGCTCGCCGGCGGCGATCCTGACCGGGTCGGCTTCCTCGCCACCCACCCCTCGAGCCGCGAGCGCGTGGCCACCATTCGGGAGCTCGCCCGCAAGCAAACGCGGGCGCCGGCCGCTCCGATCGCCGGGACGCGGAGCGCCTTCCTTGGCCGGTTCGAGGGGCTCGTGGTCGGTGACAATCCCGCCACCGGCGTCTTCCTCGGCACGCTCTTCGTCCACCCCGGGCTGGACGTCGCCATGGAGACGCCCGCGGGGTGGAAGACGGCCAACACGCCCGAGGCTGCCGGCGCGGTGGCGCCGCCCGAGGGAGACGCCGCGGTGCTGCTCGGCGTGGCTGGTCCGGGCGCCGATCCCATTGCCGGCGCCAAGGCCGATGGCCTCAAGGATGCCGATCTCAAGCGGCTCGAGCGGCTTCCGATCTCCGGGCTGCCCGCCGCCCGAGTGGTCGCCGAGACGCGCGACGGCGACCGAGTGGCGTTGACCTGGATCGCCCATCGGCAGCGCGTTTTCCGCGTCATGGGCATCGCCCCGCGCCGGGCCTGGGACCGCTACGGCGCCGTGCTGGATCGGGCCGCGCGGAGCTTCCGGCCGCTGCGTCCCGCCGATCGCGAACGCATCGTGGAGAGCCGGCTGCGGCTGCGCGGCGCCCGAGGCGGCGAGACGGTGGCCCAGGTGCTGGCGCGAGGTGGCGGCACGTGGGACGCGGCGCGCGTGGCGGTGGCGAACGGCCGGGCGCCCGACGCGAAGCTCGAGGCCGGCTGGCCGGTCAAAGTGCCGGTGGCGCAGCGCTATGCTGCGGCGGGCGGCGCGTGACGCGACCCTAGGTCGACATGGACCGCTGGCCGAAGTATCCCAGCAAGGTGCGGATCGACTCATTCGGTGTGGACTAGTGCGCCGCGCGGTCGGGCGAATCTTGACACGCTTCGGCGCCCCGGGGCAGGATCGCGCATGATCCCGAGACACGCCGACACGCGACTGGGCCCGATCATCTGGCTGATCGCGCTCGCCGTATGCTTGCTGGTGGGCTGGCCCGCGGACGGTCGCGCCGGCGAGCCGCCGAAGGGGCCCGTCATTCTCCACGAGCTGCAAGGCTTCAGCACGCTCGGCAGCGTGCTCTACGTCGCGGCGCATCCCGACGACGAGAACACGCATGTCATCACGTACCTGGCGCGGGGCCGTGGCTACCGAACCGCCTACCTGTCCCTCACGCGCGGCGATGGCGGCCAGAATCTCCTCGGCCCGCAGCTCCGCGAGGCGCTCGGGGTCGCGCGCACCCAGGAGCTGCTCGCCGCGCGTCGCCTCGACGGCGGCCAGCAGTTCTTCACGCGCGCGCGTGACTTCGGATACTCCAAGGACTACCGCGAGACGCTCCGGATCTGGGACGAGGATGCGGTCCTCGCGGACGTCGTGCGCGTCATTCGCGTTTTCCGGCCAGACGTGATTCTGACGCGCTTTTCGCCGGCTCCCGCCGACACCCATGGCCATCACACCGCCTCGGCCGTCCTCGCGGTGGAGGCCTTCAAGCTGGCCGGTGATCCGCGCGCGTTCCCCGAGCAGCTCGGGGAGCTGGCCCCCTGGCAGCCCAAGCGCATCCTGCACAATCGCGGCGGGCCGATGGGGGTGGCCGCCCCCGTGCCCGACGGGCCCGGCGTGGTGCGTCTCGATGTGACGGGCGTCGATCCGGTGCTGGGCGAGACGTTCGCCTCGATCGCGTCGCGGAGTCGAGGCATGCATAAGACGCAGGGCTTCGGCATGGACGGCATGGAAAGTCCGCGGGAGGTTCCGGCGGGGGCGCGGACGGAGGGCTTTCTGCCCCTCGGCGGTGAGCCGGCCGCGCGCGACCTATTCGACGGCATCGACACGACATGGAGCCGCGTGCCGGGCGGCGCCGAGATCGGACGGCTGACCGACGAGGCGATCGCGCGGTTCAGTCCGAGAGCTCCCGAGGCGAGCGTTCCCGCCTTGCTGGCGATTCGCCGGATCCTGGCGCGCCTCCCGGCCGAGCCGCTCGTCAACGACAAGCGCCGTCAGCTTGACTGGATTCTCCAGGCTTGCCTCGGCCTCGACGTCGACACCGTCGTGGATCGCGGCGAGGCCGTGCCGGGCGAGAGGGTGAGAATGCGCCTCATCGCGAGCGCCGCGCGCGTGACGCAGCCCGTACGCTGGGTGGCGATGCGCTACGGGGCGGTACGCCGCCCATTCACCAAGCCGATCGAGCTGCGGTCGGGTCACCGGGTTCTCCGCGAGGCCGGCCAGGTCGTGCCGCGAGGCACCCCGCCGAGCCAACCGTACTGGCTGCGTCACGAGGGCACGGAGGGCCTGTTCCAGGTCGACGACGCGTCGTGGATCGGCCGCCCCGAGAACCCGCCCGTGTTCCCGGTGGAGTACGTCTTCGAGGTCGGCGACCAGACACTGGTAGTGCCGGGAGAGCCGACCGCGATGGCGGAGCCGGGCACCACGACCCGCCGGCGGCTCGAGGTCGTCCCCCCAGTGTCGCTCCGCTTCATCTCGCCGGTCGAGCTGTTCGCCCCCGGCGCGGCGCATCCGGTGGCGGTGGAGGTGACCGCGGCCCACCCACGCGCCGCCGGCGTCGTGCGACTGGAGGCCCCGGCCGGCTGGGCGGTCGCGCCCGCCTCACAGTCGTTCCGGCTGGGGAGTCTCGGCGCCCGGACGCGCGTGGCGTTCACCGTCACGCCCCCGGTCGGACCCGCCACCGCGTCCGTCGGAGCCAGCGTGGAGGTTGACGGCGCGCGGTTCCATCATCAGCGCATCGAGGTGCGCTACGACCACATTCCGTTTCAGCTCCTGCACCCGCCCGCGATCGTCAAGACGGTCGCGCTCGACCTCGCCATCCGGGGCCGTCAAGTCGGCTACCTGCCCGGCGCGGGCGACGAGGTGGCCCGCGCCCTGGAGCTGATGGGCTATACCGTCACGCGGTTGACCGCGGACGATCTCACCGCGGAGAAGCTGCACGCGCTCGACGCCGTGATCATCGGCATCCGGGCCTTCAATGTCCGAGGGGATCTCGCCGCGCGTCTCTCCGTCCTGTTCGCATACGTCGAGGCGGGCGGCACCCTCATCGCTCAGTACAATCTCGCCCAGGGCCTCGCTCCGGACTGGTTGGCGCCGTTCCAGATGCGGATCTCCCGGCGCCGTGTGACGGACGAGCACGCGCCGGTGACCATCCTCGCGCCCGACCACCCGGCTCTGACCACGCCCAACCGCATCACCGATGCTGATTTCAAGGACTGGGTGCAAGAGCGGGGCCTCTACTTCCCCGAGCAATGGGACGAGCGATTCACTCCGATTCTGGCGACGGGCGATCCCGGTGAGGATCCGCTCCAGGGAGGCCTGTTGATCGCCCGACACGGCCGGGGATATTTCGTCTACACGAGCCTGTCCTGGTTCCGGCAGCTTCCGGAAGGCGTCCCGGGAGCCTATCGCTTGTTCGCCAATCTGGTCTCTTTGGGCAAGTGAAGCGGCCGCCCGCCGAGGAGCGATCGGACGCCGAGCCGCCCGGCCTGCCCGGGTGTCGCACCTGGCGCGGTCTCTACCTCATCGTGTTCGGCTGGTTCGCCCTCGTCGTCCTGCTGCTCGCCGCGTTCAGCCGGTTCTATTCGTGAACGTCGTCGACTGGGTGGTGCTGGTCGGCACGATGGTGGGCATCGCGGCCTACGGGGCATGGCGCACGCGCGACATCCACAGCCTCAACACGTATCTCAGGGGTCGAGCGTCGACCGGGTGGGGGACCATCGGCGTCTCCGTGATGGCCACCCAGGCCAGCGCGATCACCTTTCTGTCGATCCCGGGACAGGGGTTCGAGAGCGGTATCGGATTCGTGCAGAACTACTTCGGACTGCCGCTCGCTCTCATCATCGTGTGCGTGGTCTTCCTGCCCGTCTACCGACGGCTGAACGTCTACACCGCGTACGAGTTCCTGGGCCGGCGTTTCGACGAGAAGACCCGCCTGCTCGGGGCGGCGCTCTTCCTGCTGCAGCGCGGCCTCGCCACCGGCGTGACCATCTACGCGCCCGCCATCATTCTCTCCACGGTGCTGGGCTGGCGCCTCGACCTGGTCATCGTGTTCACCGGAGTGCTCGTCATCATCTACACCGTGACCGGAGGCAGCGCCGCGGTCGGCTTGACCCACAAGTGGCAGATGGCGGTCATCTTCGGCGGCATGGCGACGGCATTCATCGTGTTGCTCGCCAAGCTGCCCGTGGACCTCGGGTTCAATGGCGCCGCGCACGTGGCGGGCGCCCTCGGCAAGCTGAACGCGGTCGACGTGTCATTCGACCCCAGCCGGCGCTACACCCTTTGGACCGGGGTGTTCGGCGGGCTGTTCCTGTCCCTCTCCTATTTCGGCACCGACCAGTCGCAGGTGCAGCGCTACATTGGCGGCGCTTCCCTGCGCGAGGGGCGGCTCGGCCTGATGTTCAACGCGCTGTTGAAGATCCCCATGCAGTTCTTCATCTTGCTGCTCGGCGCGCTGCTGTTCGTGTTCTACCAGTTCGAGCCAGCGCCCCTGTTCTTCAATCGGGCGGAGTGGCACCGGCACGCAGAGGGCCCCGCCGCCCCGCGCCTGCAGGCGCTCGAGGCCCAGCACGCCGCTGCGGTGGCGGACACGCAGGCGGCGATCCGCGTCTGGTTGGAGGCGCGCGCATCCGCGCAGCCCGGCGGAGAAGAGGCGGCGCGCGCGGCCATGGTGGCGGCCCATCAGCGCGCGGACCGTCTGCGCGCGGAGGCGAAGGCGGCGCTCCTCGCCGCCGATTCTCGCGCGAAGACGAAGGACTCGGACTACGTCTTCATCACGTTCATCCTCGGCGAACTTCCCCACGGGGCAATCGGCCTCCTCGTCGCGGTGATGTTCGCGGCGGCGCTGTCGTCGAAAGCATCCGAGCTCAACGCGCTCGGCACGACCACCACCGTCGATGTCTGGCGGCGGCTGCGTCCCCTCGCCGCCGACGACGAGGCGAGCAACGTGCGGGTGGCAAAGCGGTTCACCGCGCTGTGGGGGGTGTTCGCGATCGGGTTCGCCCTCTTCGCGGGCTTCGCCGAGAACCTCATCGAAGCGATCAACATCCTGGGCTCGATCTTCTATGGGGTGATGCTCGGGATCTTCCTCGTGGCGTTCTTCCTGCGTCGCGTCGGCGGGGACGCCGTGTTCACGGCGGCGGTGGCCGCGCAGGCTCTCGTGATCGTGATGTTCTTCTCTCTCAACATCGGCTATCTCTGGTACAACTTGATCGGATGCGCGGCGTGCCTGGCTTTCAGCCTGCTCCTCCAGAGCCTCATGGGGACGCGCACTCGGAGCGGCGCTGCGCGGGGAGCATGAGCGCGGAGCCCACCATCGCGTTCGGCCAGCAGCCGTGCGGATTCTTCCCGCGGCGCTTCCTCGTCGCCAAGATTCGGACAGCGCGCCGGCTCCAGTCGCAGATCGGTGGACGCATCGTGTTCTTCTGCCATGATAGCGACCACGACGCGCGCGAGACGCGGACGATCCTACGCCACCGCACGACCGGCGAGGCCGCTGCGCTGAACTTCGCCGTGACCAGCAAGATCCAGCGGAAGTTCGCGCCACTCTACGTCAAGCGCATCGCCGAAGGCTGGCAGGAGCGGACGGCGCGCCAACTTCCGAACTATGTGGAGGCGCCGCTGGTCGACAGGTTCCGGGCGAGCGCGGGCGAGACGGTGGGAGACTTCTGTCTGGAGATGTATCGGAGGCTGGGCTGGCTCGACGGCATCGAGGTCATGCGGTCCGGTGATCCTGCGGTGCGGCGGAGCGCCTGCGAGGTGAGTGACTTCTTCGTGGACGTCCCCTACGAGGGTGAGATCGTGCGGGCGCGGATGCGGAACGGCGACCTCCTGCTCCACGAGGGTGGAGAGGCCTTCGTAACCCTGGGCGCACGGTCCTTCACCAAGGAGCAGGTCAGTCCGGCCCGGGACACCCGGTTCCGGTGGATGCAGTCAGTCTTGAAATGCACGCACTACGTGGCGGGCGAGGGCGAGCAGGCGTATCTCCACCCCGAGGACGTGGCCGAGATCGCCTTCGTGCCGCGTGATGTGATCGAACGACCGGATGAAGCCTACACCGAGCCCTCCGGCTGAGCCGGCATCCCTGGTCGCGTTCGGCGCGCATCCCGACGACGTCGAGTTCGGTTGCGGCGCGGTGATCGCGCAGCACACGCGGTCGGGACGGTCGGCGCATGTCGTGGTATGCTCACGCGGCGAGGCGGCGAGCCACGGCCGCCCCGAAGAGCGCGTCGCCGAAGCCCGGCGAGGCGCCGCGCTGCTGGGCGCCAGCCTCGAGCTCATCGAGCTGGACGGGGACGCCCACCTCGAGATCCGCGCGGCGCACGCCCTCACGCTGGCCGGGGTCCTGCGGCGGAGGCGGCCGCGCGTCGTTCTTGCTCCGAGCCTCGTCGAGAACCAGCATCCGGATCACTGGCGCCTGGGACGGCTGGTTGGCGATGCCGCACGGCTGGCGCGCTTCGGCGGCGTCCAGGAGCTCGCCGCGTGGGCTCCGCATCGGATCGAGCTGCTCCTCCACTACGCGCTGGCGCGTGAGTCCGAGCCGAGGAACATCTCCCCCGTGCTCGTGGACGTATCCGCTTCGGATCTCATCGCCGCTTGGGTTGCCGCGATGGAGGCGCATGGGTCGCAAACCGCGGCCCGGCGGTACGTGGAGCTCCAGCTCACGCGCGCCCGGCTCCACGGGCTCGGGGCCGGCGTGGAGCACGCCATCGCGCTGTTCCCGGCGGATCCCCTCGTCTTCGGGTCGCTGGCCGAGCTGGCGCCCGGGGCCCGGGCCTTCTGACATGGCCGCCCTCGCGCCGCTCCGGATCGGGATCACGTGCTATCCCTCGGTGGGCGGCAGCGGCGTTCTCGCGACGGCGCTCGGCGAGGACCTGGCTCGCCGGGGCCACGAGGTACACTTCATCTGTTACGAGCGGCCGTTTCGCCTGCCGGCAGATGCGCCTCGGCTGCATTTCCACCCGGTCGTCATCAACGAATACGGGTTGTTCCGATTTCCGGACTACACGCTGCCGCTCTCGGTCCGCATGGCCGAGGTCACGCTCGAGCGCCGGCTCGACGTGCTCCACGTCCATTACGCTGTGCCGCATGCGACGGCGGCGATCCTGGCTCGGGCGATGCTTCCGGCCGAGCGACAACCGCGGGTGGTCACCACGCTTCACGGGACGGATACGTCGCTGCTCGGCTCGGATCCGGGCTACGCGCCGGCCATCCGATACGCGCTGAGCCGCTCCGACGCGGTGACCGCGGTGTCCCAGTCGCTGGCGAGTGAGACGCGGCAGGTGCTCGGGTTCGCGGGCCCCATCGACGTGATCCACAACTTCTTCGCTCCCCGAGCGCCCCGCCGCACCCCGGAGGAGGTGCGCCGCGAGCTCGGACTCGGGGAGGAGCTGGTGATCCTGCACTCCTCCAACCTCCGTCCGGGCAAGCGCATCGACCTCTTGCTGGAGGCGGTCGCCCGCGTGCGCCCGCTCCGCGACTTCAAGCTCCTCGTGCTTGCCGGCGAGGAGTTCTCGCCCTACGCGGACATGGTGAAGCGGCTGGGTCTGACGGGACGCGTGATCGTTCGCGAGAAGGTCAATGCCATCGAGGAGTACCTGCAGATCGGCGACCTCGGACTCTTCACCTCGGACACGGAAAGCTTCTGCCTGAGCATTCTCGAAGCAATGTGCTTTGGATGCCCCAGCGTCTCGACGCGGGTGGGCGGCATCCCCGAGGTGGTGGAGGACGGCCGCAGCGGGGTGCTGGTGCCGGCGGGCAATGCCGCCGCGCTGGCCGGCGCGGTGGAAGCCTTGATCGACGATGCCCCGCGCCGACTCGCGCTGGGCCGAGCGGCCCGGGACCGCGCGCGGGCCTTCTTCGCCGCCGACGTCATCGTTCCGCGCTACGAAGCCCTCTACCGGCGGCTGTGCCCTTGAGCCCGCGGGCCCGGCGTCGCCCCTACCGCGGTCGCCGGGCGGTGTTCGGCGGGACGATCCCGTTCATGCGGAGATAGACGACCAGCTGGCCATAGTGGTTGCGCACCTGGAGGACCGGCGCCGTCCAGAACACGAAGCGGCTCACCATGCGGTCCCCTATGGGGAACTTCACCTGCTCGAGGAGCTGGGCGTCGCTGAGCGGGGCCAGCTTCGCCTCTGCGGCCTGGAACCTGTCCTTCACGAGCGCGATGACCTCGGCCTTGCTCAGGCTCTTTCCGTGGTCGTGCGCGGCGCTCTTGGTCCCGTCGGCGGCGTCGCTCCAGCGCTGGGCGATTTCGGAGAGGTGTACGAGCTGATCGCGAAACGTGGCCACGTCGGGGGCGGGCTTGAAATCGTACTTCGCCTCGGGCATCGCCTCGGCCACGTCGAGGATCTCCGTGACCGCGCGCTGCAAAACCCCGACCATCTCCTTGGCGACCGTCGTGCCTTGGGCGCGGGCCGGAGCGGCCGCGACCAAAACCCAAGCGCAGAGCAACAGGCATGCGTAGGCGATGCGTCTCATGTGTGCCTCCCGAGTAAATTGGCGCTGCCCCGGCGGCGACGATCTTGTACCGGGACGGGAAGGCCGTCAAGGGCCGGTTCCATCCCGGGCGCGCGCTACTGGATTACCTCGGTGGCCTGGGAGAGCACCGCGGGCGGAATCGTGAACCCCATGGCCCTCGCGGTCTTGAGGTTGATGACCAGCTCGAACGTGCTGGATTGTTGCACGGGAAGGTCGCCCGGCCTGGCGCCCTTGAGGATCTTGTCCACATAGGCCGCCGAGTCGCGCACCTGGCCGTGGAAGCTGGCCGCATACGACATGAGCCCGCCCACGTCGACGAACTCGCGGTCGCCCCACATGGTGGGGATCCGGCTCTTGACGGCGAGCTCCACCACCGTCTTGCGGTGCTCGGTGGTCAGGATGCCCGTGGCACCGAAGAGCGCCTGCGCGCCCTTGCGCGACATCGCGGCGAACGCTCGCTCGAACTCGCGAGAGTCCCGCACCTCGAACGGTTGGAGGGTCAGGCCCAGCGCCGGGGCCGACGCTTGCAACCCCTTCAGGACCAGTACGTTGGCGCGGTCGGCCGGATTGTAGAGGACGGCCACGCGCGAGGCCTTGGGGGCGACCTGCTTGAGAATCTCCAGGCGCTTGCCGCCCAGCTCGGCGTTGAGGCTCGTCAATCCCGTGGCGTTCCCCTCCGGGCGCGCCAGATTGGCGACGAGTCCGGCCCCCACCGCGTCGGCCACGCCGACGAAGACGATGGGGATGACGCTCGTGGCCTGCTTGGCGGCCAGTGAGGCGGGCGTGCCCGGCGTCACGATGACGTCGGGCTTGAGCCGAACCAGCTCCGCGGCAAGCCGCGGGAGCTCTCCGACGCGTCCCCCCGCGAACCGATACTCGACGGTGATGTTCTGTCCCTCGATGTAGCCGTGCTCGCCCAGGCCGCGCCGGAACGCGTCGATCTCTGGCGAGGGTCCCGGAGAGCCGTAGAAGAGGAATCCGACCCGGGGAGCGCCTCCCGGCGGCTGGGCCTGCGCGACGAACGGCGCGACGAGGATCATGCCGAGTGACGTCACGAATCGTCGACGGTCCAGCACTCGCAGCGCGATCATCGAATCCCCTCGTGCGTGCCCACGTCCTCCTCTCACTCATCGCCCCTTAAAATCAGCGGGAGCAGTGTATCACCGGAGTCCACGACCTCAAGCCGATCGTCCTGCCCGATGTCGGCCTACGACCACCAGGCGCCAGGCGAGGATAGTCAGGGCCGCGGCCGCGAGGGCGGCGGCGAGCAGGGGGAGTACCAGGGCCAGCGCGCTGAGGGCGAGCGAGCCCATGAGCTCGCCGGTGGCGAGCACGGGATTGCCCATCCCCGCCGTGAAGGCGGAGGCCTTCACGCGCAACAGCGCGGTGGCGGCCTGGACGATGCCGGCCACGCCACCGCCGGCGACGATGGCCAGCGTCCAGCGAAGCAGCGGCGAGAGCTCCGGGGTAACCGCCGCCGTGGCCACCACGCCCGCGGCGATGGCGGCCGGCGTCGTGAGCGTGTCGAGCAGGTTGTCGAGCCAGGGGATGTAGTAGCCTCCGATCTCGAGCAGCGTGGCGGTGGCGAACGCCACTAGCGCCATGTCCGACGCGATCCAGCTCATGCCGGGGGTGAGCGGGAGATGGCCGAAGCGCCCGGCCAGGCCGGTGAGCAGCAGCGGCACGAAGACGCGTAGCCCCGCCGCCGTGCTCAGGGCCAGGCCGACGGGGATTCCGAGGAAAGGCTCCATGCCGCGCTCGCGCCGGGTCATTGTAGCCCGCGGGCCCGCCGGCCGCCTTTGACTTGGCCGGCGGAGCGGGATACCCTCGCCGTGCCCGAAGCCTTGGACCGGGCGCGCGCGGCGCCACTCAACGAGGAGGAACCATGCTCCAGCTCAAGCGGCTCATCGCCCTGCTCCTGGTAGTCGTCATCGCCCTCTGGACCGGCACGGGCACCGTGACCGCGCAGCAGGGCGGCACCATCAAGATCATGTACACCGATCCTCTGTCCGGGCCGTTCGCCCAGGTGGGCGACCAGAACCTGCAACAGTTCAAGTACATCCTCGACTACATCAACGGGCGCGGCGGGGCCGTCGGCCGCAAGTTCGAGATCGTCTCCTTCGACAACAAGTCGCAGCCGTCCGAGGCGCTGCTCGCGCTCAAGGCGGCGACCGACCAGAACATGCCCATCATCATGCAGTGCTCGGGCTCGAACATCGCGGCCGCGCTCATCGAGGGCGTGGACAAGCACAACGAGCGCAACCCGAATAACCGCATCGTCTACGTCAACTGCGGCGCGGTGGCGACTGAGCTCACCAACGAGAAGTGCAGCTACTGGCACTTCCGCATGGACGCGCACGTGGGGATGAAGGCCGAGACGATGGTGCGCGCCCTGCCCAAGGAGGTCACCAAGGTGTACCTCCTGAACCAGGACTACCTCTTCGGGCAGTCGGTGCAGCGCGATGTGAAGACCTTCCTCGGCAAGCTGAGGCCCGACGTGAAGGTGGTGGGGGACGAGCTGATCCCGCTGGGCAAGGTGAAGGACTTCTCGCCCTACGTGACCAAGATCAAGGCGTCGGGCGCGCAGGCGCTCCTCACCGGCAACTGGGGCCCGGACATGACGCTTCTGATCAAGAGCGGCATGGATTCCGGCCTCGACATGCGCTACTACACGATGTATGCGCATCTCGGCGGCGGCGCCACCGCGATCGGGCCCGCCGGCAACGGCAAGGTGCGCTCGGTCATGGCCTTCCACGAGAACATCGCGGTGGAGACGGGTAAGACCGACACCGAGGGCTGGACCAGGCAGTTCCGCTCCCAGCACGACTTCGACTTCTATGCGGGCGGCTTCCGCACCATCTTCGAGTTCTTGCAGGCGGCGATGAACAAGGCCGGTTCCACCGATCCCATCAAGTTCGCGGCGGCGCTCGAAGGTCTCACCATCACCGACATGCTCGGCCATCAGGTCACGATGCGGAAGGCCGACCATCAGATCCTCAGCGAGTACTTCGTGGGTGTCTTCACCAAGGGCGTGAAGTACGACTCGGAGAAGACCGGGCTCGGCTGGAAGACCGAGGCCACCGTGCTGCCGAAGGACCTCGATCAGCCGAACACCTGCAACATGAAGCGGCCGGCGGCGTAGCGCTCGTCCTTTCCCCCTGCCCCTCCGGGTCGCGCGGGGCGGGCAGGGGGAAAGGCTGCGACATGGAAGTCCTCCTCGTCTCGCTGCTCAACGGGCTCGTCTACGGCATGCTGCTCTTCATGCTGGCGAGCGGGCTCACGCTCATCTTCTCGATGATGGGCGTGCTCAACTTCGCCCACGCGAGCATGTACATGCTCGGCGCCTACTTCGCGTACTCGGTGAGCCGCGTGATCGGCTTCTGGCCCGCGCTGGTGATCGCGCCGATCCTGTGCGGCGTGCTGGGGGCCCTCGTCGAGATGTACGCGCTCCGGCGCGTGCACCTGAACGGGCACATCGCCGAATTGCTCTTCACCGTGGGCCTGGCCTTCATCATCGAGAAGGGCGTGCAGATGGCGTGGGGCCTGCTCCCCGTGCCCTATCGCGTGCCCCCCGTCCTCGACCGCGCGCTGTTCCACGTCTACGGCTCCAACTTCCACGCCTATCGCGGCTTCATGCTGCTGATCTCGATCTTGATGTTCGTGGCCATCTGGCTCCTCCTGACGCGGACCCGCATCGGCCTCGTCATCCAGGCCGCCCTCACCCATCCGGAGATGGTGGGCGCGCTGGGCCACAACGTGCCGCGCGTGTTCACGATCGTGTTCGCGGGAGGCTCGGTGCTGGCCGGCCTCGCGGGGGTCATCGGCGGCAACTACCTCGTCACCGAGCCGTCCATGGCCGCCACGATGGGGCCGATCGTCTTCGTGGTGGTGGTGTTCGGCGGGCTCGGCTCGCTCGCGGGCTGCTTCCTCGCCTCGCTGATCATGGGGCTGGTGCAGACGTACGCGGTGGTGCTCGACGTCTCGTTCGCTGATCTGCTCGCGCGCCTGGGTCTCAAGGTGACCTCGGCCACCCCGCTCGCCGAGGTGCTCACGATGCCGTTGCCCCGGGTGGGCGCGCTCCTGCCCTACCTCATGCTGATCCTCGTGCTGCTCATCAAGCCGCGCGGGCTCATGGGGACCCGCGACACATGAGCGAAGGTGCGATCGGGACGGCGGCGCGCCCCGTCGCGGCCGAGGGCACCGCGGGGTTTCTTCGCCGCCAGTGGCCCTGGCTGCTTGCCCTGGCCATCGCGCTCGTCGTGCCCTGGTTCTCCTATGACTGGAGCACCGGACGCCACTCCGGCTTCATCGTCTCCATGCTCAGCCAGATCGGGATCTCCATCATCTTCGCGCTCAGCTACAACATGCTGATGGGCCAGGCGGGTCTCCTCTCCTTCGGCCACGCCGTGTTCCTGGGGCTCGGCGGCTACGTCACCGCGCACGTCCTCAACGCCACCAAGGGCGGATCCTTCCCACTGCCGCTTGAGCTTACCCCGCTGGCCGGGGCGCTGGGCGGCCTCGCCTTCGCCGTCGTGCTCGGCTACTTCGCCACCCAGCAGCGCGCGACCGCGTTTGCCATGATCACGCTCGGCATCGGCGAGCTCATCACGTCCTGCGCGCTCATGTTCCAGACGTTCTTCGGCGGCGAGGGCGGGGTGAGCACGAACCGCATGACCGGTCATAGCCTCTTCGGGCTGGGCTACGGCGCGCCCATCCAGATCTACTACCTGATCGTTGTCTGGACGTCGCTGTCCGTGGTGGGCATGCTGCTCCTCACCCGCACTCCCCTCGGTCGCATGGTCAACGCGACCCGCGACAACTACGAGCGCGCGCAGTTCGTGGGCTACGACCCCCGCATGGTTCGCTTCTTTCAGTTCGCGCTGTCCGGTCTCTTCGCGGGGATCGCGGGCGCGCTCTACACGCTCACCTACGAGATCGTGACCTACGACACCGTGGCCGCCCCCATGTCGGCCAATGCGCTCCTCATGACCTACATCGGCGGGGTGGGTGTGTTCGCGGGGCCGGTAGTGGGCGCGGTGTTGATCGTGCTGCTCCAGAGCTGGGTCAGCTTGCTCTCCAATTCGTGGCTCGTGTACGCGGGGGTGCTTTTCATCCTCATGGTCACGTTCGCGCCCATGGGCCTCACCGGCCTGGTCCTCATGCATCAGCCCATCTGGCGCGCGGGGCGCATGAGGCGGCTCGTCGGCCCGTATCTCAGGCTGCTCGTGCCCGCGCTGCTCGTGGTCCTTGGGTTCATTCTTGCCGTCGAGCTGTGCTCGTTCCTGACCATCGGTGCCGCCCAGGGCAAGAGCTTCACGCTGTCGAAGGTCACCATCGATCCGCGCAGCGCCATGCCCTGGCTGATCGCGGGCGCCTTGCTCCTGGGCGGCGGCCTCTGGCTGCGTGGGGCCATGCGGGCCTTCGGCGCCGCCTGGAGCGCGGTGAGCGAGGACGTGAAGCGGGCGGAGCTTCGCGCATGAGCACCCCGGCGCTGCGGCTGACCGACGTGAAGAAGAGCTTCGGCCCGACGGCGGTCATCATGGGCGTGAGCCTGGACGTCGTCGCCGGCTCGCGCCACGCCATCATCGGCCCCAACGGCGCGGGCAAGACCACGCTGTTCAACCTGATCAGCGGGCGCTTCCCCGTGACCAGCGGCACCATCGCGCTCAACGGCCGGCCCATCGACGGCCTCGCGCCGCACGAGATCAACCGCCGCGGCCTCTCGCGGAGCTTCCAGGTGACCTCGATCTTCCCGCGCATGACGGTGTTCGAGAACATCCGCTGCGGGCTCCTCTGGTCGCGGGGCCACAAGTACTCGTTCTGGCAGCTCATGGGGGGCCAGCGCGCCCTCAACGAGGCGGCCGCGCAGCTCCTCGCCGACGTGCACCTGGAGGCGCGGCGCGACGTGCCCGCCGGGCTCCTGTCCTACGCCGAGCAGCGCGCGCTCGAGATCGGCATCACCATCGCGGGCGGCGCCGACACCATCCTCCTCGACGAGCCGACCGCCGGCATGAGCCGGAGCGAAGCCGACCACGCCGTCGCGCTGATCCGGCGGATCACCGCGGGTAAGACGCTCGTCATGGTCGAGCACGACATGAGCGTGGTGTTCAATCTCGCCGACGTGGTCACGGTGCTGGTGTACGGCCAGGTCATCGCCTCCGGCCCACCCGCGGAGATCCGCGCCAATCGCGCGGTGCAGGACGCCTACCTGGGCGCGCCCGCGGAGGTCGCCTGATGCTCTCGGTGCGTGACCTCCACGCCTTCTACGGCAAGAGCCACATCCTCCAGGGCGTGAACCTCGAGGTGAAGACCGGGGAGATCGTCAGCCTGCTCGGCCGGAACGGCGTCGGCCGCTCCACCACGTGCAAGGCGATCATGGGCCTCGTCGAGCCCGTCGGCGAGATCCTGTTCAAGGGGAAGAGCATCGCCGGGCTGCGCCCCGATCAGATCGCGCACGGGGGCATCGGCTACGTGCCGGAGGATCGCCAGATCTTCCCCACGCTGACGGTGCGGCAGAACCTGGAGCTCGGGCTCAAGCGCGCTGGCAAGTTCGGCCGTTGGAGCTTCGACGACATGTTCGCGCTGTTCCCGCTTCTCCGGGACCGCCAGCGCAATCCGGCCGGCGTGCTCTCGGGCGGAGAGCAGCAGATGCTGACGATGGGCCGCACGCTCATGGGCGATCCGGAGCTCGTCATCATCGACGAGCCCACCGAGGGCCTGGCGCCCATGCTGGTGGTGCAGGTGGGCCAGTTCCTCGACGAGATCGCCCGCCGGGGGGTCTCGATCCTGCTCGTCGAGCAGAAGCTCACGATCGCGCTGAAGATCTCCCATCGCGTGTACGTGATGGGGCATGGGCACATCGTGTTCGAGGGCACGCCGGCCGATCTCGCCCGGAACGAGGCGGTACGCCGCGAGAACCTGGAAGTCTAGGATCGCCAGGACAGCCCCATGGACCGCCGACGTCGCGGGAGCGCGCTCCTCCTGGCGGTCCCGGTGTTCGACAGTGCCACGCAGGAGATGGCCCGGCTCTTCGAGCACCGCGGCGCCGAGGCGCAGGCGTATTCCGGCCGTGATGTGAAGGACCTGCCGGTGCCCAGCGCGGGGTAGACTCACCCAATGCTCCGAGACCAGATCTTGAGCCTGCCGCCGCTGGTGCTGACCCAGCGGGAGCGTGAGCGGTACTTCGAGGACGGCTTCCTCGCGGTGCCGGGCTACGTCGGCGCCGAGTGGGTCGATCGGCTGCGCGCCGTCGTCGTCGCCAAGGTCGAGGAGTCGTGCGCGCTCACCGCCTCCGACGATCAGTTCGACCTGGCCCCCGACCACACTGCTGCGAAGCCGA
>DASTYT010000085.1 GCA_035764725.1 Candidatus Methylomirabilota bacterium
AGACGCGCCAGTCCAGCTTCGCGTTGTTCAAGAGATCGAAGATCGTCTTCTGAATCAACAGGATTGAGTCGTTCGTCACCGACCCGACGGACGTCGCGGCGTGGGCGTACATCCGGTTGGGCCAGGTCGAGCCGGGCACCGACGCGTGCCACTGATCGCAGACGCAGAACCGCTTGGCGAGCTCGACCAGGGCGGGAATCTTCGCTGGGTCGACGCACTTCATGACGTCGGGCCCGTTGGCAGGCTGGTTGGCATAGTTGGCCACGAAGCCGTTCATCGGCCCTCCCGCCGGGAAGGTCAGGTCCACGTGACCGTAATACTGCTCGCTCACATGTGCGAGCTCGTGCCTGGCATCGGGCTTCGGTTCGTCGTCCCCGGCGTTCGGCTTGACCGAGACCAGCCCGGTCCCGGTGGCCGGATTGGTTGGGTTGGTCTCGGTTCCGGTGAGGCCGTCGACGGCCGGCTTGATGCCATTGGCCTTGAGATAGCCCAGCAGATGGTCGAAGGACCGGTTCTCCAGCATCAGGACCACGAGGTGCTCCACCTTGCTCAGCTGGCTGGCCATCCAAGGCCTCCTTTGCGCACGCGCGCTCGCAGGTTCGTGAGATGATTCCGGCGGCAGTGGACAAGAGGCTACGTCCAGCGTGCCCATGACGTGCATGGTCGAGACGACGGGGGAGTACGTGGGGACGAGACGGCACGCGTTTGGCGTGATGGTGGGCCTCATCCTGCTGCTCGGGGGCGCGATCTCCGTGGGCGCGGTGCCCATGGACGACGCGTACATGGCCGGCTATGCCGCGGCCGTCCTCGAGCGGGAGTTCCGCGTCGCCGCGCCGTCGCTGGTGGTGCGTGACGGGGTGATGACGCTCGCGGGCAGTGATCTCGGCGCCGCCGATCAATCGGCGGTGGTGGCGGCGCTCAGCCGGATCCGCGGCGTGCGCCGGGTCATCGTGCTGACCGCGCCGGCGTCGATGACGGCGACGACGGCGGCGGCCGGCCCCGCCACGACACCACCCGCCTCCGCGCCGGCCCCCGCGCTCAGCACCGGCCAGGCCATTCCCCCGCTGGAGGGCACGCCGACGTTCGAGATCCTGCCGGCCGGCCTCCTCTTCCGACCCCTGATCGCCGATCCGCGCTGGCCCGCCTTCGGCACAGTCGGGCGCCACTACTTCAACGACTCCAAGTTCGAGTCCATCGCCGCGGTGGAGCTCGGCGACATGATGCCGCTGGTGCGCGGACGGATCGGCGAGACCTGGCAGTGGGAGGCCGGCGTCCACGCGGGGCTGTGGGCGCTCTTCGACATGGACTCCGAGTCCGCCAACCTGACCAGCCTCGACTACATCGTGGGCGGATTCGGCTCCGTCCGTCAGGGGCCCTGGTCGGCGATCGCGCGGGTGTTCCACCGCAGCACGCACCTCGGCGACGAAGAGATCATTCACCACCACACGAACCGCATCAACTTCAGCTACGAGGGCATGGATGCCCGGATCTCCTACGAGCCCTGGGACTGGATGCGTCTCTACGGCGGCGGCGGCTACATCTTACGCGTCGAGCCCACGAACTACGCGCCGTGGAAAGTGCAGAGCGGCCTCGAGCTGCGGAGCCGGTGGACGATGCCCGGACGCCTGCGCCCGATCTTCGGCGCGGACTTTCAGTTCCTCGAGGAGCACGACTGGCAGCCTCAGATCTCGCTCCGCGGCGGGCTCGAGCTCGAGAGCCTCGCCGTGCTGGGCCGGAAGGTGCAGCTCCTGATCGAGTACTTCAACGGCAACTCGGTGGACGGCCAGTTCTACACGCGCGAGGTGGAGTACCTCGGTCTGGGCGTCCGCTTCAAGTTCTGACCCGCATCGCCCGCCGATCAGCGAAAGCGCGGCATGACTTCTCGGGCAAACAGCTCCATGGACCGGCGGACCTTGTCCTGGGCGAGGCCGCCGAAGTTCATCCAGCACATGACCTGCCCCACCCCCAGGTCGCGCATCGTCTCGATGTGCCGCGCCACCGTGTCGGGCGAGCCGAAGGCCAGGGTTTCCCGCACTAGCCCCTCCCAGGTGACCTTGGCCAGCCGCTCCGCCATGGCGCGGAAACCGGGCTGTAGCGTCGGATGCGCGTCGTCGATCCGATCCGGGACGACGAACCTTCGGAAGGATTCCTGGTACCAGAGCTCGGCTTCCTTGGTGTCCGCGAGCGCGCGCGCGTCGGTGTCGGCCACGTAGATCTGGCGCGACACGCCCCAGCGACGCAGGAGCGCGGCGATCTCCTCACCGCTCCGCCCGGCCTTCCGGAGCGTCTCGACGTAGGTGTCGCGGTTCCCGACGAGCTGGTCGACCGGTCCGAAGAGGACGGAGTTGAGCATGGGCCAGCCACGGAGCGCAGTGTTCTCGATCCCGTCCTTGGACACGCACACTTGGTAGAGGGGCGGGTGGGGTCGCTGCACCGGCTTCGGGATCACGGAGAGCTCCGGCACCTGAAAGAAGCGCCCGTCGTAGGCGAAGCGCTCCTCGGTCCACGCGCGCACCATGATCTCCACCGCTTCGTCGAAGCGGTCGCGGCTCTGCTCCTGGGGTACGCGGTAGCCGCGGAACTCGGCGGGCCGATTGCCGCGTCCGACCCCCACGTCGAGCCGTCCGCTCGAGATGATGTCGACCAGGGCCATCTGCTCGGCGAGGCGCAGGGGGTGGTGGAAGGGCAGGATGGCGGCGGCGAGCCCGATGCGGATGCGGCGCGTGCGCGAGGCCGCCGCTGCGGCCAGCGAGGCGGGATCCACCGAGAGCCCGTACTCGATGAAGTGGTGCTCGGTGAGCCAGGCCTCGTCGAAGCCGAGCTCCTCCGTCCACTCGATCTGCTCGAGCTCGCGGCGGATGATGTCCGCGTGCCGGTGACCCGGCGGGGCCTGGAAGAAGAAGAAGGTGCCGAAGCGCATGCGACCTCCTTGTATCTCTCAGAACGTGCCCGGCGCTAAGCTGAGCCGGGTGAAGGTGGGCGGGAGCCCGTGGCCTCCTGGGTCCCGCAAGACCGTAACTGAGCTCGGTGCCCCGCCCACTGTTCCATCATCGAACCCGAACAGTCGCCTGGGCCGCACGGTGAGCCCGTATGCGCAAGGACGGGTCATGGAACCAATCTTCATCGGCATCGACGTCGCCAAAGACCGCCTCGACATCAACATCCAACCTTCCGGCGAAGCCTTCACCGTCACCCGCGATGAGGCCGGCCTAGCCGAACTCACGCACCGGGCGGCCGCGCTCGGCCCCGTCGTGATCGCCCTGGAAGCCACGGGCGGGTACGAAGTCGTGGTGGCCGCCACGCTCGCCGCCGCCGCGCTGCCGGTGGTCGTCGTCAATCCACGCCAGATTCGCGAGTTTGCGCGGTCCACCGGCCGCCTGGCCAAAACGGATGCGCTCGATGCGCGGGCGATCGCGACCTTCGCAGCGGCGGTCCGCCCGGTCGTGCGGCCGGTTCCGGATGCCCAGACGCGCTTGCTCGGGCAGCTGGTGGCGCGGCGCCGCCAGCTGGTAGAGATGTTGGGCGCGGAGCAGAACCGCCGGCGGTTGATCGAGCCCGCCCTCAAGCGCCGGCTCGACGCCCACATCCGCTGGCTCGAGCGCGCGCTGCACGAGCTGGACGGCGATATCGACACGACCATTCGCTCCTCCCCGCTGTGGCGCGCCACCGAGGGCCTCTTGCGTTCCGTCCCCGGCATCGGCCCCATCACCGCGTCCACGCTCATCGCCGATCTGCCCGAGCTCGGCCACCTCGATCGCCGGAAGATCGCCGCCCTCGTCGGGGTCGCCCCCATCAATCGCGACAGCGGCACGCTCCGCGGCCGGCGCATGATCGCCGGCGGCCGCGCCGCGGTGCGCCACGTCTTGTACATGGCCACGCTCGCCGCCCTTCGCCACAATCCCGTCATTGCCGCCTTTTATCAGCGGTTCGTCGCCGCCGGCCGGCCCGGCAAGCTCGCGGTGACGGCCGCGATGCGAAAGCTCCTCGTCATGCTCAACGCCATCCTCCGCGACAGACGCCCATGGCAACCCGCTTGACTCCCGAGACAGTCGCTCAGGTCACCCCAAGATAGCGTGATTTGACCGCCTCATCGGCGGCCAGCGCGTCCGGCCGCGCGGAGTGCACGATCTGCCCCCGGCTCAGGATGTGGACGCGGTCCACCACCGACAGCGCGAGCGGCAGGTTCTGCTCGACCAGGAGAATCGAGAGACCCGCCCGGCGCAGCTCGCCGAGCACACGGCCCACCTCTCTCACCAGCAGGGGCGCGAGGCCTTCGGTGGGCTCGTCGAGAAGGAGGAGCCGGGGATCCGTCATGAGGGCCCGGCCGATCGCGAGCATCTGCTGCTCGCCCCCGGAGAGGCTGCTCGCGCGGCTACGCGCGCGCTCGGCGAGCCGCGGGAACAGGGCCTCCACGCGCTCGAGGGTCCAGCGGCCGCCCGCGCGCCGAGCCACGTCGAGGTTCTCTCGAACCGTCAGCGAGGCGAACACACGCCGCCCTTGCGGCACGAGGGCGAGCCCGGCCGCCACCATCCGGTACGGCGGCCAGCGCGTGATGTCGTCCCCGCGGAGGCGCACGACTCCCCGACGCGGCGGCGTGAAGCCGATGATCGAGCGGATCAGGGTGGTCTTGCCCATGCCGTTGCGTCCCAGGATGCCGAGCGCCTCGCCCTCGCCGACCCGCAGCGAGATGCCCTGGAGCACGTGGCTCACCCCGTAGTAGGTGTGCACGTCCTCCACCTCCAGCACGGAAGCGGTCTCAGACACCGAGGTAGATCTCGCGTACCTGCGGGTCGCTCCGGATCTCGTCGCGCGAGCCGTCGGCGATGACCCGCCCTTGATGGAGCACGGTGACACGGGAGGCGAGCGCGAGGGCGATGTCCATGTCGTGCTCGATCATGAGCACGGTGATGGCGGGATCGAGGCCGGCGAGGAGGTCGGCCATGAGCCGTGACTCCGCCGGCGACAGCCCCGCGGTGGGCTCGTCAAGGAGAACCAGCCGTGGTTTGCCCGCGAGGGCGAGCGCGATCTCGAGCTGACGCTGCTCGCCGTGGGAGAGATTGGCCACGACGGCCCCGTCCACCCCCATGAGTCCCACTGCGGCCAGGATGGTCCGCGCACGATCATGGAGCGCGGGGTAGCCTCCCACCGACCGTAGCATCGAGAACCGGGTGGGCGTGAGGGCCTGGACGGCGAGCAGGCAATTCTCGAGCACGGTGAGCCCGAGGAAGAGATTGGTGATCTGGAACGTGCGGGCCAGGCCCAGCGCGGCGCGACGATGGGGCGGCGCCCCGGTCACATTCGCCCCGAAGAGCTGGATCGTGCCTTCCGTGACCGGCAGCGTCCCGGCCACGAGGTTGAACAGCGTGGTCTTGCCGGCGCCATTCGGCCCGATCAGCGCGCGGCGCTCGCCCGCCCGCACGCGCAAGCTCACCCCATCCACCGCGCGGAGCCCGCCGAAGTGCTTCGCGACGCCCTCGAGCCGGAGCACGTCGTCGGCCATCGCCCTACCCGCGCGCCCGCCCGCGCAGCGCGCCCACCACGCCGCGCGGCGCGAACAGGATCACACCGATGTAGACCGCGCCGAGGATGAGCAGCCAGCGCTTGGTGTACAGGCTCACGAAGTTCTTGAGGAACACGATGACACCCGCGCCCACCACCGGGCCGGCGAGGGTGCCGGGCCCGCCGAGCGCGACCATGAGGAGCGCCTCGACGGACGTGACCAGCTGCACGTCAGTGGGCGACACGAAGCCGTTGTAGTAGGCCCAGAGCACGCCGCCTCCGCCCGCGGCCGCGCCGGAGATCACGAAGGCCAGGTACTTGTGGAGCCACACGTTGTAGCCGAGGCTCCGCATGCGCGATTCGCTCTCGCGGATGCCGCGCAGGGTGAGCCCGAAGGGCGAGGCGACGAGGAGCCCGAGGGCGCTCCACGCGAGCGCTGCCGCGGCCAGCGCGAAGTAGAAGAACGGCAGTGGGCTCGCGAAGAGCTCGGGGCGCGGCACGCCGGAGATCCCGTTGTCGCCCTTGGTGAGCGACACCCAGCGGAAGGCCAGGCCCCAGACGACCATGCCGAGGGCGAGCGTGATCATCAGGAAGTAGGTGCCGGCGGCGCGAATCGCCACCAGCCCGAACACGGCGGCGGTGGCGGCGGCGAGCAGGATGCCGGCCACGGCGCAGCCGGCCAGCCCCACGCCGCGCTCGGTCGCGAGCAGCGCCACCGCGTAGGCTCCCACGCCCCAGTACGCGGCGTGGCCGAGCGACGGCAGGCCGGTGTAGCCGAGCAACACGTCCAGGCTCATGGCGAGAATGGCGACGACGAGGGCCTGGGTGACGAGCGTCAAGGGATAGGGCGGCAGCAGAGGCCCGGCGAGGGCGAGGAGCACGACGGCGCCGAGGGCCAGGAGTGCCCGGCGGCGGATCACGCGCGGCCGAAGAGCCCGGTGGGCCGGACAGCGAGGATGAGGGCCATCGGCGCGAACAGGGTGAAATAGGACAGCTCGGGGAATAGCGCCTTGCCGAAGTTGTCGAGCAGCCCCACGAGGACGCTGCCCACGATGGCGCCGGGCAGGCTCCCGAGGCCCCCCACGATCACCACCACGAACGCGTAGGGCAGCACCTCGAAGTCGGTGCCGGGATAGACGCCGAGGAAGCCGCCCCCCGCCACGCCGCCGAGCGCGGCGAGCGCCGCGCCCAGCGCGAACACGCCCAGCGAGGCGCGGGGCACGTTGATGCCCACGCCCTGCGCCATCTCCGCGTCGTCCACCGCCGCGCGCACGAGCGCGCCCACGCGCGTCCGGTCGAGCAGCCACCAGAGGCCGATGGCCACCGCCGCGGCGAGCCCGATCAGAAAGAGGCGGTAGCCGGAGAACACCATGCCCGACACGGTGAAGCTCCGCGCCAGCGCGGCCGGTACCGGGATCGAGTACGGATCGCCGCCCCACACGAGGAGCGCCAGATCCTGGAAGATGAGGGCGAACCCCACGGTCATGAGCACCTGCCCGAGGGTCTGCCCCTTGAGCCGGCGCAGGAAGAGCCGCTCCATGGCCATTCCGATGAGCGCGATCGCCACTGCCCCGCCCAGCAGCGCGGCGACGAAGCTCCGCGAGCGCAGCGCGACGGTGAGGCCGACATAGCCGCCCAGCATGAAGTAGGAGCCGTGGGCGAGATTGACTATTCTCATCACGCCGAATATCAGCGAGAGGCCGCTCGCGAGGAGGAAGAGGAGGGCGCCGTACGACAGGCCGTTGAACGTCTGGATGACCCAGAAGTCCGGCCGCGACATCGGTGGCTACCGCAGGCGCAGGAGGCGGGCGCCGGTGGCGCGGATGACGCGGTCCTGATCCTTCTTGCTGAGACCGACCGCGCGAGCCCCTATCGTCGCGAGGGGCCGCTCGAGCCCCATGTCGAAGCAGAAATCGGTGCCGAGCGCCACGCGGTCCGCGCCGACGGTGTTCACCAGATAGCGCAGCGCGCCGGCATCATGGCTGATGATGTCGTAGGTGAAGCGCCGGAGATACGCACTGAGCGGCTTCTTCGCCACACCCTTGTTCTCCGGCCGCACGCCCTGGCCGTGGCGCAGCCGGCCGTGGAGATACGGCAGGGCCCCGCCCGCGTGGGGCAGACACACCTCGAGCTTGGGCAAGCGGTCCAGCACTCCGCCGAACACGAGATGCGCGGCGGCGATCGCGGTGTCGAAGGGATTGCCGAGGAGATTGCTCAGGTAGTAGGGCTTGAGCCGCTCGGCCCCGATCACGTTGATCGGGTGGAGGAGCACGGGCAGGCCGAGCGAGGCGGCGCGCTGGAACACGGGGAAGAGCGCGGGATCGGACAGCTCGCGACCGGCGACGTTGGTGCCCATGTACACGCCGCGGATGCCGGGCAGCCGCGCCGCGCGCTCGAGCTCGCCCAGCGCGCGCTCGGTGTCCTGGAGCGGCAGCGCCGCGCAGCCCACGAAGCGGTCGGGATACGCGGTGTGCGCGGCGCTCGCCGCATCGTTGAAGGCGACGCACAGCCGCGTCCCCACGCCGGCGTCCGCCCAGTACACCATGGGCGCGGTCAGGGAGAGCGCCTGCACGGCCACGCCCGAGCGGTTCATCGCCTTGAGCCGGAGCCGGAGATCCCAGTAGTGCGCCTCGAGCGGCGGGGTGCGGGCGGCGCCCACGTAGAGCACGGGACCGCGCGCGCTGCTCCGGTCGACGCCGGCGCCGAAGGAGGCACCGGATTGCTCCATCACCCGGATGAACGCCTCGGGAAAGAAGTGGGCATGGACGTCGACGCCGAGCGGCCTGGCCACGAGCGGGGATTCTACTATCAACCGCGGGGCGGTGGTAGTCTCGGGCCGTGCGACTCCCCCGCGAGCGCTTCGACTACTCCCCCATGGCCGGGCGGCCCCGGTGGTCCCTGCCCAGGGGCGCGCGCATCGCCGTCTGGACGATCGTCAACGTGGAGGAATGGGACATCGAGCGCCAGATGGCGCGCCAGGTCCTCACCGCGCCGCAGGGGGTGGCGACGGTGCCCGACGTGCCGAACTGGGCGTGGCACGACTACGGCATGCGGGTGGGCTTCTGGCGCTTCCTGGAGGCGCTCACCAAGCGGAAGATCCGCGCCACCGCCGCCATCAACGCCCACGTCGTCGAATCGTACGAGCCGGTGGCGCGGGCAATGCTGGACGCGGGCTGGGAGTTCATGGGCCACGGCGTGGTGCAGGGCGCCATGCATCTCCTGCCCGATCAGCGCGCGGCGATCCGGCAGTCGGTGGAGCTCTTGACCAAGTTCACCCGCAAGAAGCCCAAGGGCTGGCTGGGCCCCGGGCTCACCGAGACGTGGGAGACGCTCGACCATCTCGCCGCCGAGGGCATCGAGTACGTCTCCGACTGGGTGAACGACGACCAGCCCTACGAGATCCGCACCGCCGCGGGCCCGCTGGTCTCCGTGCCCTACTCGCTCGAGCTCAACGACATCCCGATGATGGTGATCCAGCACCACACGTCGGGCGAGTGGCTGCAGCGGTGCAAGGATCAGTTCGACCGGCTCTACCGCGAGGGCGCGAAGAACCCGCGGGTGATGGCGATGGCGGTGCATCCCTACATCTCGGGCGTGCCGCACCGGATGAAGTACTTCGAGGCGGTGTACGACTACATCCGGAAGAAGAAGGGCGTCTGGATGACGACGGGCGAAGAGATCTACGAGTGGTACAAGTCTCAGCGCCGGTCGGGCTGAACGCCGTTCCGCATCGCCTGCCAGATTTTGCCTGAGGTCAGCGGCATGTCGATGTTGGTGACGCCGAAGGGGCGCAGGGCGTCCACCACCGCGTTGACGATGACCGGCGGCATCACGATGCAGCCCGCCTCGCCGAGGCCCTTGACCCCGAGCGGATTGCGCGGCGAGGGCGTCACCATCTTGCCGATCACGGGCTCGGGGAAGTCGCCCAGTCGCGGCACCGCGTAGTCCATCAGCGTGCCGGTGGCGAGCTGACCCGCCTCGTCGTAGACCAGCGCCTCCAGGAGCGCCTGGCCCGCGCCCTGCGCGTAGCTGCCGTGGAGCTGGCCCTCGGCGAGCAGCGGGTTCACGATGACCCCGGCGTCGTCTACCCAGGTGCAGCGCGCGAGCGTGACCGCGCCGGTGTCGCGGTCGATCTCCACCATCGCCACGCAGGCGCCGAAGCTCCACGTCTCCGCCTCCGCCTGGAAGAACACGGTGGCCTCGAGGCCGGGCGTGTCGCCCGGGCCGGTGCGGGTGGGGCCGTGCGCGAAGGCCGCGACCTGGGCCCACGTCGCGCGGCGGGCCGGCGCGCCGACCACCTGGTAGCCGCCCGCCAGCGGCACGACGTCCTCCACGCCGGCTTCGAGGAGATGCGCGGCGATGCGCCGGCCCTTCTCGCGCACCTCCTCGGCGGCGCGGTAGGCGGCGCTTCCGCCCAGCGCAGTGGAGCGGCTGCCGAACGTGCCGAAGCCCTGGGGCGCGCCGCCGGTGTCGCCGTGGCGCACCGTCACGTCCTCCGGCCTGACGCCGAGGGCGTCCGCGACGATCTGCGCCCAGGTGGTCTCGTGCCCCTGCCCGTGCGCGCTCGAGCCGGTGACGAGCGTGACCGTGCCCGTCCGCTCTACGCGCACGCTGCCGCTCTCCCAGCCGGCGGCCGCGGGCTCCACGTAGACCACCACACCCACCCCCGTCACTGCGCCGCGGGCCCGAGCGGCGCGCTGTCGTTCCCGCTCCTTCGCGTAGCCCGAGAGCTCGAGGCACCGGTCGAGCGCCTCGGCGTAGCGGCCGGAGTCGTAGACCACCGCGGTCGAGGTCTTGTAGGGGAACGCGGTGGCGGGCACGAGGTTCTTGCGACGGATGTCCACGGGATCGAGCCCGGCGGCGTGCGCGGCCTCGTCCATGAGCCGCTCGATCATGAACGTCCCCTCGGGACGTCCGGCGCCGCGATAGGCGCCGGTGGGCGAGGTCGTGGTGACGGCGCCCGCGATCTCGATGTCCACCGCGGGGATCGCGTAGGGACCCGGCATCGTGCGGCCGGAGTTCCACGCGGGGCCCGCGCCGCTCACCGCGAAGCGTCCGCCCAGCGGGAATACCACGCGCGCGCGGAGCCCGCGGATGCGGCCGTCCGCGTCCACCGCGAGCGCGCCCTCCGCCTCGGCGCCGCGGCCGTGATTGGTGGTGAGCACGTCCTCGCCGCGCGTGGCGACCCACTTCACGGGCCGGCGGAGCTGTAGCGCGAGCCACGCGACCAGCGCGTCCTCGCGGTACGGCGAACCCTTGACGCCGAAGCCCCCGCCCACCTCGGGGGCGATCACGCGGATGCGCGACTCCGGATACCCCGTCACCGCCGCGATCTCCGCCCGCACGCGGAACGGTGACTGCGTCGAGGTCCAGATCCGGAGCTCGTCGGCGGCGGGATCGAGCCAGGCCAGCGTCGCCCGCGGCTCCATGCAGATGGCGGCCACGCGCGGCTGGCGCATGCGGACCCGGCCCGCGTGAGGCGCGCCCGCGAAGGCCGCATCCGGATCACCGGCGCGCCAGCGATGCGTGAAGGAAAGATTGCCGGGCAGCGCGGCGTGCACCGCCGGGGCGCCGGCGGCCAGCGCCGCCTCCGGATCGGGCAAGGGGCCGAGCGGCTCGTAGTCCACCTCGACGAGCTCGACGGCATCGCGCGCCCGATAGGCCGAGTCCGCCACCGCGGCGGCCACCGCATCGCCAACCGCGACCACGGTGCCCTCGGCGAGCAAGGGGTGCGGCGGCACCTTCATGCCCGGCACCACGCGATTGGAGGGCATGTGCCCGAGGTCGCGCACGTCGGCCCCGGTGATCACCGACACCGCACCGGCGGCGGCGCGTGCGCGGGAGGCGTCGAGGGCGCGGATGCGGGCATGCGCGTGCGGGCTCCGCAGAAGCGCCACGTGCAGGAGCCCGGGGAGCACGAGGTCGTCGGTGTAGCGCCCCACGCCCATGAGGAGGGCGCGGTCCTCGCGCCGCCGCATGCCGCGGCCGATGTAGGGCGCGTCCGCGCCGTCCTTACCCTTGTCGCCGCTCACCGAGGCCACCGCGGCATGCTAGCATGACGGGCATGGCACCCCGGGCGAAGGTGATTCCCCTCCCGTTCGTGAAGGCGTCCGCGCCGCCGACCGAATCCCGCGATCTCGTCGAGGTGCGCTGCTGCTTCGATCAGGCGGAGGCTCTCGTGGTGCGGAGCGTGCTGGACAGCGAGGGTATCTCGTCCGTGCTGCGTGGCCACCTGGTGTCCTCGGTGCATCCGTTCAGCGTGGGCGCCCAGGGTATGGTGCGGGTGCTCGTGCACGAGTTCGACGCCCTGCGCGCCCGTGCCGTCCTCTCGCGCCGGCGGTAACCGCCTCAGAGCGTCAGGCGGAAGAGCCGCGCCGCGTTCTCCGTCGTGGCCTCGCCCAGCGCCTCCACGTCCACGCCCCGGAGCGCCGCCACGTGCGCGGCGGTGAGGGCCACGTAGGCGGGCTCGTTGCGCTTGCCGCGGTGCGGCGTCGGCGTGAGGTAGGGGCAATCGGTCTCGACGACCAACCGGTCCGCGGGCACGAAGCGGGCGACGTCGGGCAAGGCGCGCGCGTTCTTGTAGGTCACGGGCCCGGCGAGCGAGATCATCAGTCCCAGGTCCAGACAGCGGCGGGCCACCGGGATGTCCGCCGAGAAGCAGTGCATGACCCCGCCGATCTCGCCCACGCGCGCCTCGTCCAGGATGGCCAGCGCCTCAGCGTGGGCGTCGCGGCAGTGGATGATGACGGGCTTACCGACGGCGCGCGCCATGTCGAGCTGGCGCCGGAACACGTGCGCCTGTACGTCGCGCGGCGAGAGGTCGCGGAAGAAGTCCAAGCCCATCTCGCCGAGGCCGACGACCCGCGGCGAGCGGGCGAGCCGCTTCATCTCCGCGAAATCCTCCTCGGTCGCCTCGCCGGCGTCGTGCGGATGGATGCCCACCGAGGCCCAGACGTCGGGGATGCGCTCGGCCATCGCCACGGTGGCCCTATTGGAATCACGATCAGTTCCGATCGTGACCATGCCGCGCAGGCCCGTGGCGCGGGCGCGCTCGAGCACCGCGTCGAGATCATCGGTGAAGTCCGGGAAGTGCAGATGCGCGTGGGTGTCGAAGAGCATGGGAGAAATCATAGCCGATCGGCGCGGAAGGCCGGCCACACCGCACCCGCGTCGGGCGGGCCGCCCCAGCGCGCGCGCAGCGCGCGCTCCAGCGCGAGGGTGGTCGCCGCGATCATCGGCACGACCGTATCGCGGGACGCCGCCTCGGCGAGCGCGTGGAAGCGCGCGAGATGCCACAGCACCGCGCCCCGCGCGCCCACGCCCGGCGCCCATTCGCGGTCGGCCTCGAGCAGCGCCGGCGTCTGCCAGTGGAGGAGATCGAGCATGCGCCACGCCGCGACGCGGGCGCGCGCCGTCGCGTAGGCGGCCTCGTCGCGCGCGGCCGGAAAGCCGGCGGCCATGGTCTCTCGGTAGACGCGGTCGACGCGCTCGATGAGGCCGGGAGGAAACGGGCAGAAGAGCGTCCACACGAGCGCGTCGTAGAGCGCTGGGCGCACGCCCGCGTACTCGAAGTCGAGAAGCCGCCAGCCGCTCGCGGTTTGCCCGGTGTTGCTGGGCGCCATGTCGCCGTGGGTGAGCGTCGTCCACTCGCCCGGGCGCTCCACGAACCGCGCCAGCTCGTCGATGGCCTCGTCCGGGAGCGCGGGCGCCGGCTCCCGCAGCGCGCTCAGCCAGGCGGCGAGATCGCTCCCACGGCCCCGCAGCGCCATCGCCGCCGCCGCCGCCGTCGTCATCGCCCGGCGCGCCAGCGCATCGCGCTGCCGGTCGAACTCCGCGGCGAGCGGGCGCATCGCCACATGCAATCGTGCGGTGAGCCGCGCGACGTCGAGCAGGGCCGATTCGGCGTGCTCCCGGGCGTCGGCGTCCGCCGCGTTGAGCAGGTCCTCCAGCGTCGGCGCCACGCCCAGATCCTCGACGAGGAAGCAACGCGCCTCGGCGTCCCCGCCGAGGAAGCCGGGCGCCACCGCCGGCGCGATCCCCGCCGTGGTGAGGAGCGCCAGCGCCGCCCACTCGTCCAGCCCGCGCTCCGGCTCGGACTTGAAGCGCTTCACGATGACCGACGCGGGAAGGTCCGGGCCGCCCGCGACCCGCGCGCGCCACACGTCGTTCCGCGTCCACGACTTGAGGAGCGCGGGCGACTCGAGGCGCACGCGACGGCCCGATCGTGCGGACAGGAGCGCCGCGGCGGTTTCCAGCGGAGCGCTCACGGGGTCACGGTGAACGTGAGCCGGCCGATGAGCTGGCCCGACGCCGTCTGCACGTCCACCGCGTAGTCCCCCTCCAGCGGCGTGCCGAGGTCGGACTTGCGCGACCAGGTGCGGAAGCCCTGGGCGCGGCCACCTTCCACCGGCGAGAGCCGGACGCGCGCGATCACGCGGCCGTTCTTCCACCACACGTGCTCGATCTTGTCGCGGAGTCCCGCGGGCGCGTGCACCGCGGTGTAGGCGGCGACCGCGCCGCCCCACTCGGCCACGGTGGCCGCGGGAATCGGCCCGTCGATCGCATCCACCGGCTCCAGCTCCCGCACGTCTCGCGCGACCTGCTTCGCGGCGAGGAAGACAGGCGCGGGCGGCACGATGATGCGGCCAATCCACACGATGGCGACCATGACGACCGCGACACCGCTAGCGAGGGCGAGCGCGCGCGCCCATCCGGCGCCGGTGCCGCGGAAGGCCGGCGCCAGCGCGAGCCCGGCCAGCGCGGCGCTGCCCACCAGTGCCACGCCGGGGCGGACGCCGACCAGCGGCAGCGCCACGTTGAGCGCGGCGAAGATGGAGAAGGCCAGGAGCCCGTGCTTGAGCCAGCGATACTGGCGCCCCAGCGCCGAGTAGAGCGGATCGATGGTGGTGATGAGCGCGCCCAGGGCCACCCCGCCGACGAAGATCACGTTGGGCGAGGTCAGCGTGGCCGAGGCCCAGTAGGCGGGAAGCACGAAGAGCAGCAGGTTGTGGTAGAGGGTCTGGATCGTGTACTCGGCGGCGCTGACCACGAGGCCCCGGCCGCGCTCCTCCAGCGGGACGCGGGCCTCCGCGAGGATCGCGACCACGAGCCCGAGCAGCAGCATGTAGCCCACGATCCAGCCCACGTGGGGCAGCCCGCGGCGAAACACGAAGAGCGTCGCCAGCCCGAGGGCCAGCGAGCCGATCGAGATCCCCCAGCGGCGGAGCCACCTCATGCGCGGGCGCGCCAGTAGAAGAGGAACAGCGCGATGGGGAAGATGCTCTGCGCGACCGAGAGCGCGCAGTCCACCATCACGCGTACCACGAAGTGGTTCAGCTCGGGCGCGGCGCGGAACGCCGCCCCGAGGCCCACGACCACCGCGATGAGCAGGGCGAAGATCAGGAGCAGGGTGGCGAAGATGGCGCCGCGCTGGCCGCGGGTGAGCGCCACCGCCCGCGCCCACGCGGTGCGCACCGTCGCGTTCTCGAGCACGACGACGGAGTCGACCACCGCCACCCGCATGACGAGTACGGTGGCGAGCACGCCGAGGGCGAGGGCGATCATCCCGCCCGCGGCGCTGCCGCCGCCGCGTCCGCCGAGGGTCAGAGCCAGCCCGACGGGCAGGGCGAGAACGGCGTAGATCACGAAGCGCACGAGCACGAGGCGCGGCCACGCGCGCAGCCCCTCCCCGAGCGCCGCCCCGTAGGGCACGGGCAGGCCGGCCTTGATGCGCGCCAGCGCCGAGACGATGGAGGCGACGACGAGGGGATCGAACACCGCCTGAAGGAAGAACGCGATGCGCAGGGACTGAAAGGTGGGATCGGAGGCGGGCCCGAAGAACTCGAGGTAGTTCAGCGCGACGTGGCCGGGCAGCCACACCGTGAGCACGAGCAGGGTGAAGAGGTAGAGATGCGTGGCGAGGAGGCGAACGGTCTCGCCGAGGACTCCCGACACCTACTTGACCTTGGCGCCCGGCGGAAGATCCCGGTCCAGCGCGATCAGCGCGAGCGTGGTATCGCTCGAGCCCGCGAGGACCATGCCATTGGACTCGATGCCCATGAGCGTGGCGGGCTCGAGATTCGCCACCACCACAATCTTGCGGCCTATCAACGCCTCAGGCGCATAGTGCTCGGCGATGCCCGCCACGAGCGTGCGCGGCTCGCCGCCGACCTTGACGGTGAGCTTGAGCAGCTTCTTGGACTTGGCGACCCGCTCCGCCGCGAGCACCTCGGCCACCCGCAGATCCACCTTCTGGAAGTCGGCGAGGGAGATCTTGCCGGCGCCCCCCGTCTCCCCCTGGGCGGAGGGCGCTCTCGCCGCCGCCGTGGCTTCTACCGCCTTGGTATCGACCCTCGGGAACAGCCCCGAGAGCTTCTGCACCCGCGCGCCCGCGGCGAGCCCGCCCCATGTCGCGTCAGCCAGGCTGGGCGAGGGCGCGCCGATGGCGCCGCGGATCTTCCCGGCCGCCTGGGGCAGGAACGGGTCGAGCAGCACGCCGATCACACGCAGGGCCTCGCCCAGCGTCCACAGCACGGTGCGGAGCCGCTCCGCTTTGGCCGGGTTCTTCGCGAGCGTCCACGGCGCCTGGGCATCCACGTAGCGGTTCACGCCGCCAATGAAGTGCCAGATCGCCTCCATCGCGCGATAGAAGGCGAATTCATCCATCGCGGTCGCCACCTCGTCGACGGCGCGGCGCCAGGCCTCGCGCAGGGCGGATTCCTCGGGGCTCTCCCCGCCCGGCGCGGGCACCACCCCGCCCGCAAAGTTCGCGATCACGGTGGTGGCACGGCTCACCAGGTTGCCGAGGTCGTTGGCAAGGTCGGCGTTGAGGCGGCCCACCACCGCCTCCTCGCTGAAGTCGGCGTCGAGACCGAAGTGCATCTCGCGCAGCACGAAGTAGCGGATGACCTCGCTGCCGTACTTCTCGGCGAGCGTCCAAGCCCCCACGACGTTGCCGAGGGACTTGGACATCTTGCGGCCCTCGACCGACCAGTAACCGTGCACGCGCAGGCCCTTGTAGAGCGGCAGGTCCGCGGCCCAGAGCATGGTGGGCCAGTAGACGCCGTGCGCCTTGACGATGTCCTTCCCGATCAGGTGAATGGCCGGCCAGAAGGTCTTGTACTTCTCGTCGTCGGGATAGCCGAGCGCAGAGACGTAGTTGATGAGCGCGTCGAACCAGACGTAGGTGACGTGCTGGTCGTCGAAGGGCAGTGGAATGCCCCAGCTCAGCCGCGCCCGCGGGCGGCTGATCGAGAGATCCTGGAGCGGCTCGCGCAGGAAGCCCAGCACCTCGTTGCGGTAACGCTCCGGCTGGATGAACTCCGGATGGTCCTCGAGGTGCTTGATCAGGCGCGCCTGGTACTTCGACATCCGGAAGAGGTAGTTGTCCTCCTTGATGAAAGTGAGCGGGGTCTGGTGGTCCGGGCACTTCCCGTCCACGATCTCCTTCTCGGTGTAGAAGCGCTCGCAGCCGTAGCAGTACTGGCCGGAGTATTCCCCGAGATAGATCTCGCCCTTGTCCCAGAGGCGCTGCAGGATCTGCTGCACCACCTTCTGGTGCCGCGGCTCGGTGGTGCGGATGAAGTCGTCGTTGGTGATGCCGAGCCGCCGCCACTCCTCCTTGTAGAGCTCGGCGATGCGGTCCACGAAGGCCTGCGGCGAGATACCTTCCTTCTCCGCGACCTGCGCCATCTTGTCGCCGTGCTCGTCGGTCCCGGTGAGGAACCACACGCGGTCACCGCGCATGCGGTGATAGCGGCACATCGCGTCCGCCATCATGGTAGTGCCCGCGCTGCCGAGATGCGGCGCGGCATTGGGATAGTAGATCGGCGTGGTGAGGTAGAACACGTCCTGGCTCATGGCGCGCGAGCGGCCGCCGGTCACTCCGGCTTGATGTGCGGCCGGCCCTCCCACGTCACCTGCTCCAGCGGCACCTCCGCCTCGGTGCCGTCCTGGAAGCCGACCAGCACCGCCTGCTTGAGCACGCGGAGCGACTTGATCCGGCCGGTCATGCAGCCGGAGCCGCCGCACTCCGCCTGGCAGGGCGTTCCCACCTTGGGCAGGCGCTTGCGCAGCTCCTCGTAGGTCGAGAACTCGTAGAGGAGGCAGCACTTGAGGCGCCCGCAGTTGCCGAGGAGGCGGCTGTCGGTCAGCGGCATGTCCTGAGCCTTGGCCATCTTCACCGAGATCGGGTCGAACTTCTTCAGGTGCGAAGAGCAGCAGAGCTGCCGTCCGCACGGCCCGATGCCGTCCATGAGCTTGGTGGTGTCGCGCGCGCCGATCTGCTTCATCTCGATGCGCGCGTGGAACTCGTGGGCGAGGTCCCGCACGAGATCGCGGAAGTCCACCCGGTCCTCCGAATTGAACGCCACCGTGACGCGGCGGCTGCCAATCTCGATGGCCACGTCCACGATCTTGATGCGCAGGCCCCGGTTGTGGGCGAGGCGCTGGCTCGTCTCCACGCCGCGCAGCTCACGCTGCCGCCGCCCGCGCCAGTCCTCGGCCTCATCGCGGCTGGCCCGGCGGATGACTCGGCGATACAGACGGTCCTTCCTGAACTCCGGCAGGGGCCGCTGCGGCCGGCGCACCTCGCCTACCGCGGTGCCGCCGCCCGTCTCCACCACGCAGAAGTCGCCCACGTGGAGATCGGTCTCGGAGGTGAGATAGTCCTCGGCCATCAGCGGCTCGCGGAGGCGGATGCCGATCAGGTACTGGGCGGGGCTCTCGGCGAGGGGGACGGCGGGAGTGCCCAAGGTGTCGGGGGTCTCGAATTCCTGGCTCATGCCTTGATCTTACGCCGCCTTGCCCGGGAGTTGGCTCAGGAGCACCTCGACGGTGAGGCGGGGTGAGACATTGCCCGCGATGGCCTGGGTGGCCTCGCGGCACGCGCGGAGCCCGCCCACGATGGCGTCCAGCGAGAGCGCGGCCGCCCGCGCCCGCACCTCGCCCGCCCGATTCGCGAAGACCAGCGGGGCGCCGGGATCCGCGTGCGCGGCCAGGAGGTCGCGATACCACAGCCAGCATGTCTCTACCACCGTCTCGGCGGCCTCGCGATCGCGCCCCAGGGCCTCGCCGCCCGCCAGCACCGCCGTGCCGCCCTCCGCCTCGACCTTGGCGAGGAGCGCGAGGGCGGCCGCACGCTCCTCACCGCGCCCGTCGGGAAGCAAGGCCAGCGCGCCCTCGGGGGTGGCGGGGAGGAAGCGCACGATCTGGCAGCGCGAGAGCACCGTCGCGGGCAGCGCGCGAAGCTGGGCCAGGATCAGGATGATCACGGTACGGGCGGGCGGCTCCTCGAGCGTCTTGAGGAAGGCCTGCGGCGTCGCCAGCGTCATCGTGTCGGCCTCGTCCACGATGAACACCTTCACCGGCGACTCGACGGGTCGAAGCGAGGCCAGACGCTCGAGCTCGCGGATACTGTCCACGCGGATCGCGAGCGCGCCCTTGGGATTCGACTCGGGCGGCGTGGGCTGGATCAGGTGCACGTCGGGATGCACGCCGCGCGAGATACGCTCGGTGGCGCGCGCCGCGGCCGCGCCGCCGCGGCCCACGAGGGCGGCGGCGAACGCCTGCGCGGCCGCCTTGCGCCCTGAGCCCGCGGAGCCCACGAAGGCGTAGGCATGCGCCACGTGGTCGCTCGCCACGGCGTGACGCAGGAGCTCCGCCGCCTGCGGCTGGCCCGCGAGCGCAGCGAAGACGTCCGCCTCAGGCGCCACGCGCCGCTCCCCGGCGGCCGAGGAACTCGTCCACCACGCGCGCGATGTCCCCATGCACGAGGTCGGGATCCCGCGCGGCGTCGAACACGAGCACGCGCCGCTTGTCGGCGCGTGCGATCTCGAGATAGCCCTCGCGGACTCTCTGATGGAACGCGACGTCCATGCGCTCGAAGGCGTCCAGCGGCCGGCCGGCGATGCGGCGCACGCCCACGGCGGGATCCAGGTCGAGCAGCAGGGTGAGATCGGGCAGGAGCCCGCCGGTGGCCAGCGCATTCAGCTCGTGAATGGTCTGGAGGTCCAGTCCCTGGCCGTAGCCCTGATAGGCGAGCGTGGCGTCGGTGTAGCGGTCGGAGAGCGCCACCGCCCCCCGCGCCAGCGCGGGCTGTATCACCCGCGCCACGTGCTCCTGGCGGGCAGCGAGGAAGAGAAAGGCCTGGGTGAGCGGGCTCGGCCGCGGCTCGAGCTCGAAGAGGCTTCGGACAGCCTGGCCGAGGGCGGTTCCGTCGGGCTCGCTGGTCTCCACCACCTCGAGACCCCGGGCACGCAGGAGCGCGGCGAGACGGCGGCACTGTGTGCTCTTCCCGGAGCCCTCGACTCCCTCGACGGTGATGAGAGCGCCGCGCATGGCGACACTCTAACACATTGAAATTGGGAGCCTGCGGAGAGGCTAGCGCCTGCGGAGCACGCCCTGGGTGAGCTTGTGGAGATCCGTGATCGTGAAGGGCTTGGAGATCCAGGGCACCCGCGTGGCGGTAAGGAACTCCTCGTTGCCGGGGTCAAGGGCGCTCCCCGTGACGTAGACGATGCGCTGGACCATCTCGGGGTGGCCCTTCTCGAGCTCATGGTAGAGGCCCTTGCCGTCCAAGACTGGCATCCGGAGATCGCTGACGATCAAGTCATACGTCCCGGCGGCGAGCTTCTCCAACGCCGCGCGGCCCGTATTCACGGTATCCACGTCATGGCCATCGGCCATGAGCATGTCTCCGATCAGCCCGGCAATGATCGGCTCATCCTCCACCACGAGGATGCGCTTGCCCCGAACCGCCTCTTGGCTGGCCATGAAGAAGGTACGTCCTCCCTGTACCCCCCTGAATAAGCAACTCCCGAGCCACAGATAAGACCTTATCTATCAGTAAGTTGCACAAGTTACCCCGCCGGTCGATCTGCAGGATTCGTCAGGGGCCCCCGAAATCGGAGGTGCGGGACAACCGAGGAGGAAGGGGGCCTTAGAGCCCGTGAATCGGGAAGATTTGCTCGCGAATGCTTCGCACTTGGCGCGCGGCGAACTCCACCGCCCAGCGCCGCGTGTCGGGGTCGAGCTCGCCAGGCGGGTCCGACAGCGTCAGGGATTCCAGGCCCAGCTCGCGCAGGTCGCGGTGTAGCGCGGCCGGGATGGGCTCAGGCAGGGTCAGGTTGTTGATGGTCGCCCAGGCCCCCGTCCACGCGCGCGCGACGTTGGCGAGGTCGTAGCCGCCCCCGCCCAGGGCCACGATGCGCGGGGCAAATTCGAGGAGCCGACGGACCGAGCGGAGAAAGCCCTGGATGCTCAGCGCCAGGTGCGTGAGGGGATCGGTGCGATGGGCGTCGATCCCGAGCTGGATCACGAGGGCGTCCGGCGCGAAGGCCCGCAGCAGCGGGGGGACCACCGCCTCGAAGGCCGGCTCATACACGGCGTCGTCCGTGAAGGGCTGAAGCGGCAGGTTCACGGAGTAGCCGACGCCGACGCCCTCGCCGACTTCGTCCACGAAGCCGCTGCCGGGGAAGAGCCGGTCGCCACGCTCGTGAGTGGAGATCGTCAGCACGGTCGGGTCGTCGTAGAAGGCGAACTGCACGCCGTCGCCGTGATGGGCGTCGATGTCCACGTAGGCGACCTTGAGCCCCCGCCGGCGCAGCGTCATGATCGCCAGCACTGCGTCGTTGACGTAGCAGAAGCCGGAGGCACGGTCCGGCATCGCGTGGTGGAGCCCCCCCGCGAAGTGGAACGCGCGATCCACCTCGCCCTCGGCCACGAGCTGCGCCGCCTGGATGGAGCCGCCCGCCGCGAGCTGCGCCGCCTCCCAGAGCCCCGGAAAGATCGGGTTGTCGCCGGGGCCCAACCCGTAGCGCACCGCGTGCGGCACCCAGTCGCCCGCGCTGACGGCGCGCAGGATGTCGATGTACTCCGGCGTGTGGAAGCGCGCGATAGCCTCGATACTGGCCGGCTCCGGGGCCACCACCTTGGCCTGCGGCAGCGCGGTGAGGCCATAGGCGTCCATGAGCCGCCAGGTCAGCCCAAGGCGCTCCATGCGGAGCGGGTGCTCGGGCCCGTAGTCGAAGCGCCGCCAGTCGTCGGAGTGGATGAGGGCGGTGCGCACAGCCGCTAGACTCCGGTCCCCGACTTTTCGATTTCGCTCGGCTCGCACCGGAGACCGTTGCTCACCTCGCCCGACTCCTGGATTTCGCTCGGCTCGCACCGGAGACCGTTGCTCAC
>DASTYT010000086.1 GCA_035764725.1 Candidatus Methylomirabilota bacterium
TCCGTGTTCGTCCCGGGATTCCACGTGGTCGGCTTCTGGGCCGCCTTCTGGGGTGCCCTGCTGGTCAGCGTGGTGAGCTGGATCCTGACCGCGCTGATCAGCGACAGCGGGCGGGTGAAGGTCATCAGCCGGCGGGACTAGCTAGGCCGCGCGGTCGCCCTCGATCGACGTGATGATGTAGGTCCCGCTCTTGGCGTCGCGCTCCAGGGTCAGGATCTTCTGCTTGGCCGCCTCTTCCAGGAGCTTCGAGAACGTCGAGTAGCCATAGTAGGACTCGTTGAACGCGGGGTTCTTCCGGATCATGGTCTGCTTCACCATGGAGCCCCACAGGGTGTCCTTGTTCTCGCGCTGCAGCGCCTGGATCGCCTCGATGAGCTGGGCGAAGGCCTCCGCCTTCTTCTCGGGCAGACCGCGCAGGGCCGTCGTCTTCTTGGACTCGCGGATGAGATCCTCGTAGAAGATGAACTCGTCGCAGTTGCCCACCAGCAGCTCGGAGGATGACGACTTCACCCCGAGCCCGATCACGTAGCGATCGTTCTCCCGCAGCTTCGACACCAGCGGGGAGAAGTCGGAGTCGCCTGACACCAGGGCGAAGGTGTCCACGTGCTGCTTGGCGTAGGCGAGATCCATGGCGTCCACGACCATCCGAATGTCGGCGGAGTTCTTTCCGCTGTAGCGGCTCTGGGGCACGTCGATGAGCTCGATGGCGTGCTCGTGGAACGGGCGCTTGTACTCGGTGTAGCGGTTCCAGTCGGCGTAGGCCCGCTTCACCATGATCTTGCCCTTCTCGACCAGGCGCTCCAGCACCAGCTTGATCTCGAACTGCTTGTACTGGGCTTCCTTGACCCCCCGCACGATGTTTTCGAAGTCGATGAACATCGCGAGCTTCCGGTCGTCGCTCATCCGCTCCGTCCTTCCGGGGGGCGGCTCGAGACCGCCCCCTCGCCGCCCATTATAGGGGCCGGCGAGGAGGCGCACCAATCTTCGCGACGCGGGTCAGCGGACGAGGGGGCGAGGCGCCGGGCCCACGTAGTGGGCGCGCGGCCGAATGAGGCGGTTGTCCGCGTACTGCTCGAGCGCATGGGCGCACCAGCCGGCCACCCGCGCCGTCGCGAAGATCGACGTGCAGAAGTCGGGCGGGATGCCGAGCGCGTCGTAGACCACCGCGGAGAAGAAGTCGACGTTCACCGGGAGCCCGGTGCGCCGGGTCACCGAGGCGTACACCGCCTCCGCGACCTCGAAGAGGCGGGTGCGGCCGGTGGCCGCCGCCATGTCCTTGGCCATGACGCGGATGACGCGGGCCCGGGCGTCGTCCACCTTGTACACGCGGTGCCCGAAGCCGGGCATGCGCGCGCCCGGGGCGGCGCGCTCGGCGCGGCTCAGGCGGTCGCGGCCGCCGATGCGCCCCTCCACGTAGGCCTCGACCTTCGCAGGATCGCCGATCGCCTTCAGCATGGCGAGCACGTCGTCATTGGCTCCCCCGTGCCGCGGGCCCTTGAGGGTGGCGATGGCCGCGACGACCGCAGCGTGGAGGTCGGCGAGGGTTGCCACCGCCACGCGCGCCGCGAACGTCGAGGCATTCAGCTCGTGATCGGCGTGGAGGGTGAGGATGACGTCGAGCACCCGGGCCACGTCGGCGGACGGCGCGCGGCCGTCGAGCATATGGAGGAAGTGGGCGGCGTGGCCGCCCTCCGCCGGCGCCGTGATCGGGTCGAGCCCGCTGCGGATGCGGTGCCAGGCCGCCACCACCGCGGGCACCAGGGCCACCAGCCGCACCGACTTGGCGAGGTTCGCCTCGGGGCTGTCCGCCCGCACGTCGGGATCCTGGGTGGCGGCGAGCGACACCGCGGTGCGCAGGGCGTCGAGCGGATGGCACTCGCGCGGGAGCGCGCGCAGCAGCGCGGCGACGGGGGCGGGGAGGCCGCGCGCGCCGGCCAGGCGCGCGGCGAAGGCGCGGCCGTCGGCGGCGCTCGGCAGCTCACCGAACCACAGGAGATGCGTGATCTCCTCGAAGCTCGCGCGCCCGGCGAGGTCGGCGATCTCGTAGCCGCGGTAGTAGAGCCGGCCGTTGGCGCCGTCCACCGTGCAGATCGCCGACCGGGTGGCGACGACGTCCTCCAGCCCGGCCTTCCAGTCCGTGAGGGTCGCGGCGGTGCTCATGCGGGCCTCCTTTGGTTAACTTGACTATACATGATTTATATTGATTTACAGTGATCGAGATCCAGACGCGTGTATTCGCGAGGTTGCTCCCTGTACCATGAGGTCGAGGGAGGCGGGGATGATCGTCCTGGAGGGGGAAGAGTACCTGACGGTGGAGGAGGCGGCCGGCCTGCTCGAGATCAAGCCGGCGACGCTCTACGCCTACGTGAGCCGCGGGGTGCTCAAGAGCTATCGCCAGGGCATCAAGCGCCAGCGGCTCTACCGGCGCGCCGACGTGGAGGCGCTGCTGCGGGTGGCGCCGTCCTCGGGCCCCGTCGACGAGGGCGAGCTCGCCCGCCGCGCCCCCGAGATCCCGCTCGCCGAGTCGTGGATCCGCGAGTGAAGGGGACGCCGGCCGAGCTCGCGCATCGCGTCCCGCCCGGCCAGGTCCTCACCGAGAAGTGGCCGGTGCTCACCTACGGTGTCACGCCGCGCTTCGATCCCTCCCGGTGGTCGTTCCGGTGCTTCGGACTGGTCGAGGAAGAGATCGCGTGGACGTGGGCGGAGTTCCTAACGCTGCCGCGCGTGCACGTACGCTGCGACATCCACTGCGTGACGCGCTGGTCGCGCCTGGACAACACCTTCGAGGGCGTGGCGATCCGCGAGATCATGCGCCGCGTCCGCCTGCGCCCGGGCGCCCGCTTCGTGCGCGTGCATGCCGATCCCGACTACACGACCAACCTCGCCCTCGAGGAGCTCCTGCGCGACGACGTGCTCCTCGCGCTCAGGCACGACGGCCGGGACCTCACGCCCGAGCACGGCGGCCCCCTGCGCCTCGTCGTGCCGCGCCTGTATTTCTGGAAGAGCGCCAAGTGGGTGCGCGCCTTCGAGTTCCTCGACGTGAACGCGCCCGGCTTCTGGGAGGTCAACGGCTATCACATGGAGGCCGACCCCTGGAAGGAAGAGCGCTACGCCGACCAGGAGACCGACGCCATGCAGCGGATGCGGGCGGAGGCGGCGCGGCGGCGGCGCGGGCGGGAGCGATAGCGGCGCGCGGTCAGCGCGCGGGGGACGCCAGGAAACGGCGCACCACGTCGACGAACTCGGCGGGCCGGTCGCCCGGTACGGTGTGACCGGCCGCCGCCACCTCCACGAGACGGCCGTCGGGCAGCGCGGCCACCACCCGCTGAGCGAGCGCGGGCGAGAGCACGTCCGACTCCGCGCCGCGCACCAGCAGGGTGGGGCACGTGATGTGGGTGAGGCGCTCCCACAGCTCGAGAGGGTCGCGGCGGGTGCCCCGCCGCATCATCTCGCGCACGTCGCGCGCGTACTTCCAGGTGAGGGTCCCATCGGGCGCGCGCTTGAGCGCGTGCTTGATGCGGTGGCGCAGCTCGCCGACGTCGGCGCGCGGGTTGGCCGCCATCGCCGTCTCCACCGCCCACTCCTCGGACTCGATGGTCTCCGGCGCGTTCGCGATCATCGTCCGGATGCGCGCCATCCCCGGGGGGTGGATCTCGGGGGCGATGTCCACGATGACCAGGCGCTCGACGCGGTCGGGATGCGCGCCCGCGAAGCCCATCGCCACGCGGCCGCCCATGGAAAGGCCCAGGAGCGTGAAGCGGCGATAGCCAAGCGCGTCGACGAAGGCCTCCAGGTCGTCCGCCATCGCCCCGGGGGTGTAGTCGCCGTCGGGCGCGGGTTCGGAATCGCCGTGCCCCCGCTGATCGAGCGCGAGCACGCGCCACTGCGGGGCGAGCGCCTCCGCGAGAGTGTCCCAGGTGCGCGCGTGTCCGGTGATCCCGTGGAGGAGGATGACGGGCGGAGCCGTGGGCGCGCCCCACTCCACGTAGTGCAGCGCGAAGCCGCGCGATGAGACGGTGCTCTCGCGGGGCTCGGAGCTCGGGGCCATGGCGGAGGGCAGTGTACGGCGGGGCGCGGGCGCCGTCAATCGGCCGGGGCTACTCCGGCCCCAGCGGCGTGAACGGCCCGCGCAGCGTGCGCCGGCCGTCCGTCGAGGTCCACGTGACCTCGATGGCGCGGCCCGGGCCCGGCGTCAAGGTCATGGTTGGCGCGCGCTCGCGGCCGAGCGTGGCCTCGAGGCGGCCGGCGGTCTCGCGCGCCGGGTAGAGGCCGCCGCTGGCCCGACCGGCCGCCGCGCGATACAGCAGCTGCGGAGTGCCGCCGTCACCCTCGACGAGGCCCACCACGACCACGGTCTCGCCCAGCAGCCCGTACCAGAGGCCGCTGTAGGGCGCGAGGCGCTCGGGCACGGATCCGGGCGAGAGAAGGCGCGGGGGCGCGTCGCGGAGCAGCAGCTCGCGCACGGCGGCGCTCTCGCGGCCCGCCGGGCAGTCGACCGGTCCCGCGGGCGGCGCATCGCCCGAGAACAAATCGGCCACACAGATGCCGTAGCGCAGGGCAAAGCGCCCGCCCATGCCGCCGCCATGGCCGCTGATCGCCTGGGAGGTCTCGTCCACCACGAGGTAGGGCACGCCCCGGGCTCCAAGCGCGCGCAGCGCCCCCGGGCCCCGGACCCGATTGTCGAAGAGGGTGTCGCCCGGGGGGAACACCGCGACCACGCGCGTGGCCTGGGTATCGCGGAGCAGGCGCTCGGTGATGCTGGGATCAATACGGTCGACGCCACCCCGCCCCGTCACCCCCGGCGACATCGCGATCACGCCGTAGAGGCCGCGCTGCCCTTCCGCCGTCTCCAGCGTGATGTAGCCGCCGAAGGACTGGCCGGCGAGGATGACGCGGCGGTAGCCGCGCTTGAGCTGGGCGGCGATCTCGGCCTCGGTGCGCTCGGTGGCACGGGCGAGAGAGAGATCGCGGGAGGTCTCGCCGAGATTGTTCCGGTTGAGCTTGATCACGTCCCAGCCGCGGCCGTACAGGAGGCGCAGCACGAGGGCGGGCGGCGCCTTGTACTGCTCGTTGGTGCCGGAGATCCCGTGATTCCAGATGACGACGCCGCGGGCCTTCTCGGGGCCGTGCGCGGGGAGGTCGCAGAACCCCCACTCCGTCCAGAAGAAGCGGTTGGCGGGCTCCTGCTCACAGCCGAGATCGGGCGCCTCGGCGGCGCGGGCGGTTGGGGCGGCGAGGAGCAGGGCCAGCGCGGCGCCGGCGAAGCGCGAAACGTTGCGGAGCCCGGGCCTGGGCGCTAGAGTCACCCCGGTAGTATCACACCCACGGAGGCCGGCATGGCAAGCGTTGCGCTCACCGACGTCGCGATCGTGCTCCACCCTCAGGATGACGTGGCCATCGCCAAGCGGGAGATCAAGGCGGGGACCACCCTCGAGGACGCCGGCGGCGCCCAGATCGAGGCGCGGCAGGACATCCGTCCCGGCCACAAGATCGCGCGGCGGGCGCGCGCGGCCGGGGAGACGGTGCGGCGCTACGGGCAGGTGATCGGCTTCGCCACCGAGGCCATCGCGGTGGGGGACCACGTGCACACCCAGAACCTCGGCATCGGCGAGCTGGCCGCGGACCGCTACGAGGTGGGCGTGGACGTGCGTCCGGTGCGCTACCACGCGCCGGAGGACATGCGGTACTTCGACGGCTACAAGCGCGAGGACGGCCGCGTCGGCACCCGCAACTACGTGGCCATCATCTCCGGCGTGAACTGCTCGGCCTCCGTGAGCCAGTTCGTGAAGGAGAAGTTCCGCGATGTCTCCCGCGACTACCCGAACATCGACGGCGTCCTCGCCATCACGCATAAGTCGGGCTGCGGGACCAAGCTCTTCGGCGAGGACCATATGGCGTTGCAGCGGGTGCTCGCCGGCTACGCCAAGCACCCGAACGTGGCCGCCTACATCCTGGTTGGCCTCGGCTGCGAGGTGAACCAGGCGGCGGTGATGGTGGACAAGCAGCGCATGGCCGCTCCCGGGCACCCGGAGCGCGCGCCGTTCGTGGTGAACATCCAGGAGGCGGGCGGGATCCGGAAGACGGTGGAGATCGCCGCCCGCGAGGTCGCGAAGCTCCTTCCCCGCGCCAACGAAGCCCGGCGGAGCCGGCAGCCCGTGTCGGAGATCTGCCTCGCCACCAACTGCGGCGGCTCGGATTCCAACTCCGGCATCACCGCCAATCCCGCGCTCGGCTGGGCGGTGGATGAACTGGTGCGCTACGGGGGCACCGGCGTGCTCGCTGAGACGCCGGAGATCTACGGGGCCGAGCACCTCCTGATCCGCCGCGCCGTCAATGAGGGCGTGGCGAAGAAGCTCATCGATCGCTACAAGTGGTGGGAGTGGTACTGCCGCGGCATCGAGGCCATGGACAACAACCCCGCGCCCGGCAATAAGGCCGGGGGCATCACGACCGTGTTCGAGAAGTCGCTGGGCGGGGTCACCAAGGGCGGCACCACGCCCATGCAGGACGTCTTCCAGTACGGCGAGCCCATCACCACCCGCGGCTTCGTCTTCATGGACACCCCGGGCCATGATCCCGTGTCCATCACCGGCCTGGTCGCGGGCGGCTGCAACATGATCTGCTTCACCACCGGCCGCGGCTCGGTGTTCGGCTGCAAGCCGGTGCCGTCCCTGAAGCTCGCGACGAACTCGCTTATGTACCGCCACCTGGAAGAGGACATGGATATCAACTGCGGGGTGATCCTGGAGGGCGTGCCCCTCGAGCAGGTGGGGCGTCAGATCTTCGAGGAGATCGTCGCGGTGGCGTCGGGGAAACGGTCGAAGAGCGAGCTGAGCGGCGTCGGTGAGGAAGAGTTCGCGCCTTGGATCATCGGTCCTGTGATGTAGGGCGAGCCGCAGCCGCAGGCGCGGCGAGCAATTCGATAGAGCGGTCCCGAGCGGAGCGAGGGGGGCGAGCCGCAGCCGCAGGCGAGGCGAGTAATTCGATAGAGCGGTCCCGAGCGGAGCGAGGCGGAGTCGCGTTCACGACCGAGCCGACGAAGAAGGCGGACCAGAAGCGCGGGTCCGGAGCCCCGATCCGCCCCGGCTTGATCAGGCGCGACGTCCGGAAGCCGGCGCGGGCCCGGTAGACGAGGCTGTAGAACGGCACCATGTTGCGGCCCGCCACCTTGCCGTTGAAGACGATGTCGAGCGGCAGGTGGAGCGCGGCCGCCCCCAGCACGTATCCCCACAGCCCCTCGAGATTCGTCCACCAGGCGGCCAGGGCGAGCGCTGCCAGCACCTCGTAGGAATGCAGGAGCAAGACGACCAACCGTGTGTTCCCCGCCAGGTAGTGGCGGAGGAAGGCGGCGGGACGCAGGTCGCGCCGACGCTCGAAGAGGACGTAGTCGAGGACGTGGTCGAGATCGATCAGGAAGCCGCCGGCGGCGACCCCTGCGGTGAGGGCGACGGATCCGGTGCTCGCCTGGACGGCCGCGCATGCCACCGCCGTCGTGACGAGGTGGCCGCCGGGGCTCACGTCGCCCTCACCTGGTTCGAGAGGGGACGCTAGATGCGGCGGCGGGCGCGACGATTACGCGCCTCGACGTAAGCCACGCGGGCGATAGGGAGCAGCCATCCGAACGGAAGCACCACAGCAGCGGCGACCAGCCACATATTCGGGCGGCGATACCAGGGAAGGACCACGCCACCCTTGGGATTGTCTTGCCAGGCTTCACGGATCAGATCGAGCAATCGGCTCATTTTGTCGGGCTCCTAGGGCCGTAACATCCGGCCACCCAGAAGGAGAGCAAGGGGGGTGCCACGGACACCACCAGACCTAAATGCCCGAAATACTGACCATAAATCCCCACAAGCCCCTGGCCACACGCTGCGAGGCTTCTCCTCAAAACGGGAGGAACCTCTGCATTTTGGAGAGACGGGTTCCTGCGAAGTGATTGCGTGGGGCCGAAGGGGGGCCCGGGCTGCGACGGCGGGCCCGAGTTACGACTGCACGACGGTGACGACGAGGCCGATCGAGGCGAGCACGTTGCCGACGCGGACGCATTCCGGCTCGGGGCCGACCTTGACCACGGCCTTGCCGGTGTTGTGGACCTCCCAGGCCAGCTCCCAGCCGCGGTCCTCGGAGCAGCCGATCGCCTTCATGAGCTGCTGCACCACCTGCTCGAACGTGTGGCAGTCGCAGTTGTGAAGGATGGTCATCCAGGGCGGGGCCGCGACGGCCTCGGTGCGCTCGACCTCCTCGGTGTCGGGGACTTCGAGCGGCCGGCTCATCCGATCACCCCGCGGGCGCGCAGCCCCGCGATCGTGGCGATGCCGTAGCCCAGGATTTCCCCAAGGATAGTATCGGTGTCCTCGCCGAGCCGCGGCGCCCGGCGCGGCGCCCGCACCTCGCCTTCGGTGCGGAGAGGGCTTCGCACTTCCTTCAGCGTGCCGAACTCGGGGTGCTCGACCTCCACGATCATGTCGCGGGCCCGCACCTGCTCGTCCTCGAGGGCCTGCCGCACGTCGTTCACGGGCGCGCAGGGGACGCGCCCGCGGAGCCGCTCGAGCCAGTCCGCGGTGGTCCGTGTCTGAAAGCGCGCCCTCAGCAGGGGCAGCAGCGCCTCCCGATGCGCGTGGCGCTCGGGGAAGGTCCGGAACCGCGGATCCCCGGCCACCTCGGGCGCATCGAGGGCCTCCACGAGCTCTTGCCAGAACTTGTCCTTGTTGCAGAAGACGACGATCCAGCCGTCCTTGGTGGGGAAGTTCTGGGCGGGCACGAGCACCTGATGGGCGGAGTCCCGCGTGCGCTCCGGCGCCCAGTCACGATTGAGCGTCCAGATCGCGAAGTAGGACAGCATGCTCACCGCGGTGTCGAGGAGCGAGATGTCCACGTCGCGCCCCACCCCGGTGCGCTGCGCGTCGAAGAGTCCCACCATGAGCCCGATCATGGCGGCGTAGCCGCCGGCGAAGTCGATCACCGACACCCCGCACTTGCCCGGCGGCCCATCCGGCTCCCCGGTGACCGACATGTAGCCCGCGTAGCCCTGGATCAGATAGTCGTAGGCCGGCTCGGCGGCCCGCGGCCCGGTGGTGCCGAAGCCGGTGAGCGAGCAGCAGACGATCTTGGGGTTCACGCTCTTGAGGAACTCGTACGTGAGACCGAGCTTGCCGGGCAGATCGCCGCGCGCGTTGTTGAACACCGCGTCCGACACGCGCACCAGGTCCTGCAGGACCGCCTGGCCATCCGGGTGCCGGAGGTTCAGGGTGACCGAGCGCTTGCCGCGGTTGAAGGACTGGAAGTACGGCGAGTCCGCCTCGCCCTCGAACGGCGGCACATAGCGGGACACATCGCCGCCCACGCCAGGGTCCTCGATCTTGATGACCTCGGCCCCGAGATCGGCCAGCACCTGGGTGCCGAACGGGCCCGCGCCGAACTGCGACACGGCCAGGATCCGCACTCCCTCGAGCGGCGCGCGCGGCATCTCAGTAGGGGAGCCGGCCTTCGCCGAGCGTCGCGTGGTTCTTTTTGGGCACGAGCACTTTCCGGGTGTACGAGCAGACGTGATCGCCCCTTTGATTGGCCGCCCACGTCTCGACGGTTACGACTCCGCGATCGCCCTGGCGCGACTCCTTGAGCTCCAGCACGCGCGAGTGAGCGTAGAGGGTGTCGCCGATGAACGTGGGCTTTTCGTGCTTGAGCGCGTTCACCTCGAGGTTCGCGATGGCGCGACCCGAGATGTCGGCCACCGTCATCCCGATCACCACGCTGTAGACGAGCGGCCCCAGGACCACGCGCTGCTTGTGCTGGGTGTAGGTCTCCGCGTAGTGCGCGTCCGAGTGCAGGGGGTGCTGGTTCATCGTGAGGAGCGCGAACCACGTGCAGTCGGCCTCGGTGATGGTGCGGCCCGGCCAGTGCCGGAACTCCTGACCGACCGAGAAATCCTCGAAGTAGCGGCCGTAGCTCACGCGGGATGGCCTTCGAGCACGGCGCGCGCGATGGCCAGCCGCAGCCGGCCCACCGCCCCGTCGGTGGCGAGGAGCGCGGCCGCGTCGCGGTAGTACCGCTCCACCGGGAATTCCTTCGTATAGCCGTAGCCGCCGTGGGTGCGCATGGATTCGAGCGCCGCGTGGTATGCGGTCTCCGCAGCCTCGAGCCGCGCCATGGCGACCGGGGCCGCGTCGCCGGGCCGCTGGCCCAGGCGCTCGGCGGCGTGAAGCAGGAGGAGCCGCGCGGCGGTCACGCGCGAGGCCATGTCGGCGAGCTTGAGCTGAATGGCCTGATGCTGGGCGATCGGCTTGCCGAAGGTGGTGCGCTGTTGCGCGTAGCGCAGCGCGGCCTCGAACGCCGCCCCGCCGAGGCCCACCGCCACCGCGGCCTCGCCCAGCCGGAGCAGGTTCTCCGCGCTGGCGGCGGCCTCGCCGGCCTCCGCATCGTCCTTGCCCAGCCGCGCCTCGTGCGGCAGCCGGAGGTGCGCCAGCGCGAGATCGGCCGCGCCAAGCCCGTGGAACCCCAGCGTCGCGGGCACGGTACCCACCTCGAGTCCGGTGGTCCCGGCGTCCGCGAGGAAGGCGGTGCGATGGCCCTCGAGATCACCGATCAGCACGAACACGGCGGCGTGCGCTGCGCCCGAGGTGTGCGGCGCCGTGCCCACGAGTCCCCAGCCTCCGCCCGCCCGGCGTACCGGCGCCGGCGCACCGAGGGCCACGCAGCCCAGCCGCTCCGCGCGTGTCATGGCCGGCAACAGCCGATCCCGGGCCGCCGGCGTGCCATGCAGGGCGATGGTCTGGGCGGCGGCCAGATGCGTGGCGAGGAGCGCGCCCAGCATTCCCCAGCCGCGCGCGACTTCCTCCACCATCATGGCGGCGGTGCCCGTGTCGAGGCCGAGTCCGCCGTACTCCGGCGGCACGAGCGCGCCCCAGACCCCGAGCTCGGCCAGGCGCGCGACCAGCTCCGCGGGGAAGCGCCCGGTGGCATCCTGGTCCTGGGCCGCCGGCGCCACGTCCTTCTGGACGAACTGCCGCACCGCGAGCACCAGCTCGCGGCGCTCGCCCGACCCGAGGTCGCCGTCGGCGAGGGCGAGCGCGCCGAGCCGCTCGCCGTGCCGCTCCACGAGCTGACGGGCGATGAGGAGCCGCTGAATCTCGTTGGCGCCCTCTCCGATGATCATGAGCGGTGAGTCGCGGTAGAGCCGCTCGATCGGCGAATCGGCGACCTGGCCGTGCCGGCCGGACAGGCGGACCACCTCCGCGGCCGCGTCCTGCGCCGACTCCGACGCGTAGAGCTTCGCGATGCCGGCTTCCAGGTCGCAGCGCTCCGCGCGGTCCTTCATGGCCGCGGCCCAGCCGGTGAGGAGGCGTGAGGCCTCCACCCGCGTGGCGATGCCGGCGAGCGCGGTCAGGGCGGCCTCGGCGGCGCTTTCTCGGATGGCGCTGGCTGCTTGTTCGAGGGCGGCCTGGGCCACGCCGACCGCGCGCGCCGCGATGTTGATGCGCCCGGTCTCCAGCCCGGACATCACGTGGCGGAAGCCGCGGCCCTCGACGCCCCCCACGAGGTTCGCGGCGGGAACCGGAAAGCTGTCGAAGACGAGCTCCGCGGTGTCCACGCCCTTGTAGCCGAGCTTGGCGATGGACTTGACCACCTCGAGGCCAGGCTCGCCCTTCTCCACGATGAAGCACGACATCCCGCGATGGGGTGGGTCGGCGGTAGGATCGGTGCGGGCGAGTAGCGCGAACGTGTTGCCCTCGCGGCCGTTGGTCACGAACATCTTCGAGCCCGAGATGAGGTAGCGGTCGCCCTGCCTCCGCGCCACCGTCTGGATGGCCTGCACGTCGGAGCCGGCGTGCGGTTCGGTGAGGCAGAGCCCACCGCGCGCGTCGCCCGCGGCGAAGCGCGGCAGCAGCCGCCGGCGCTGCTCGTCGGTGCCGTGATGCAGCACGATGAGCGCGGCCATGGTGTGGCTGTTGATGACCCCGGCCAGCGACATCCAGCCGCGACAGATCTCCTCGATCACGCGGGCGTACACGCTCACGCTCAGACCGAGGCCGCCGTGCTCCGCCGGCACGAGGGCGCCGAAGAGGCCGAGCTCGCGCATGCGCGCCACCAGCTCGTTGGGATACTCGTCGGCGTGCTCGAGGGCCAGGGCGACCGGGATCACCTCGGTGTCGACGAATCGGCGAACGATTGCGAGCAGGGGATGCGGAGCGTCGCTCAAGCGGGAACCTCGTGGCGTGCCTGACGGCCGAGTTGGAGCCGAGCCTACCAGACGCCTTGTTATCATGGCAAGGAGATGCCCCTGGACGGCCTCGTCCTCCGGCTTCAGCTCGCGGTCGATGCGGTCGCCTGCTGGGCGCGGCTTCAGCCCATGCCGCCGCCACGCCTGCGCCGCTTCCTCATCATCCAGATCGACGGGCTCTCGCGCGCCGTGCTCGAGCACGCGCTCGCCGCGCGCAAGGCGCCCACCCTGGCGCGCCTGCTCGCCTCGGGGTGGTTGACCAAGCGACCCATGTCGGTGGGCCTTCCCAGCTCGACGCCCGCCTTCCAGATGGCGGTGATGTACGGGGTGCACCCGGACATCCCGGGCTTCCACTACTACGACAAGCGCGCGGGCGAGGACCGCTACTTCCCGCGCCCCGGCGTGGCCGCGCTCGTGGAGGACCAGCACGCGCGCGGTCGGCGCGGCATCATGCGCGGCGGCGCCACCTACGGCTGCGTCTTTGCTGGCGAGGCGACCGATCATCTGTGGACGCTGTCCGGGCTGCTCAAGCCCACGCGCGCGGGCTGGGCCATCCTCCGGGCGCCGCTGTCCGCGGTGCTGCTGGCCTGGGTGATCGTCAAGTGCACCGCGCTCACGCTTCTCGAGATCGCGCGGGCCCTCGGGCGCTTCCTCACCGGCACCGCGCCCCCCGAGCCGGGCGCGCGCTGGCTCCTCTTCAAGATCGGCTCGTCCATCTGGGGCCGGCAGTTCCTGACCCTCGCCACGTCGGTCGCGCTCTACCGTGGGGTGCCCGCGATCTACGTGAACTTCATGGAGTACGACGTGTTCGCCCACGGCTTCGGCCCGGCGAGCCGCCGCGCCCTGCGCGCGCTCCGCCGCGTGGACGCCTCCATCGGTCAGCTCGTGCGGATCGTGCGCCGCCTGCCGGAGCCGTACCCGGATCTCTACATCCTCTCGGATCACGGTCAGATCCTCACCCGGCTCTTCACCGATGTCAGCGGCGGTCACAGCATCGAGCACGTGGTGCGCGCGGCGCTCCGGGGCGAGTCGATCGCCACCACCGAGGGGGCGCGCGCGAGGCGGCGCGCCCCTCCGGAGAGCGGCTGGCGCCGCCAGTGGGCGGGCGTGCGCGCGCTGGTCCGGGCGCGGACGCTGCACCGTTTCGTCAACTACCTCGAGCAGGACTTCACGCGCTGGATCTGGCCCGGGGACCCCGCCGCCGGCGAGGCGACGTCGGAGGAATCGATCCGGGTCGTGCCGGCGGGGCCGAACGCATTCGTCTATTTCACGGATCGCCCGGAGCCGGTGCTCGACGAGGAGCTGGAAGCGCGCCACCCAGGGGTGGCCGGCATGCTGTCCAGCCATCCCGGCATCGGTCTCGTGCTCCTTCGTTCGCGTCTAGGGGCGGTGTGCTGGTATCGTGGAACTCGGTACGCGCTCGATCCGGGGCCGGCAAACGGCCTCTTCGAAGGACGGGCCGACCGGGAGGTTGTCTTGCAAGGACTGAGAGAGCTGATGGCGATGCCGAGCGCGGGGGACCTCGTGCTCTACGGAATCGACGCGGCGGCCGGGCACGTGTCGTTCAATCCCGAGCTCGGCGCCCACGCCGGCCCGTCGGAGGAGGAGCTCCACACCTTTCTCCTTCACCCCCGCGATGTGACGCTTCCGAAGGAGCCGCTCACCCATCCCGTGCAGCTCTACCCGCACTTCACCGCCTACGCGGACGGTGCGGCATGAGCCACGGGCATCAGTCGGTCATCACCGTCGCCTCGTACAACATCCACAAGTGCCAGGGCCTGGACGGCCGCGTGGATCTCGGGCGCATCGCGGGCGTGGTCCAAGAGCTCGAGGCCGATCTCGTCGGGATCCAGGAGATCTTCCGGCCGCAGGCCGAGGCCCTGGCGCGGCGCCTCGGCATGGACATGCACATGGGCGTGACGCTCGAGCGCGCCGAGGGCCCGTATGGCAACGTCGTGCTCACGCGCTTCCCCGCCCACGTGGCGCGGCCCTTCGATCTCACGCGCTACGAGCGCGAGCCGCGCGGCGGCCTGCGCGTGGACGTGGAGCTGCCCGATCATTTGCTCCACATCTTCAACGTGCACTTCGGCCTGCGGGTGCGCGAGCGCGCGGCCCAGGTGGAGATGCTGGTGCGCGAGCACGTCCTCCTGGAGGCGTTGAAGGGATCGCGAGTCGTCGTGGGCGATCTCAACGAGTGGTTCCCCGGGGCGGTGGGACGGACGCTCCGCCGGGAGCTCGCGGGCCCGCGAATCCGCCGCACCCATCCCGCGCCGCTGCCGCTGTTCCCGCTGGATCGCATCTACTGGGATCGGTCGCTTCACGGCGAGGGCTTCCGCGTGCATCGGAGCCGCCTCGCCCGCGTGGCGTCCGACCATCTCCCCGTGGTCGCGCGCCTGCGTTTGCCGTCCGTCCCTCACACGGAGCGGGCGGCGCTTCTGGCCTGAGGAGAGAGGCCTAGGCGAGCGCCCCCGCCAGCTCGGCGGCGGCGAGCAGCAGGGTGTTGGCCCCGTGCTCGATGTCATCGAGCCCGGTGAACTCCTCCTCGCAGTGACTGCGTCCCGCGCGGGAGGGAACGAAGATCATCCCGGTGGGACAGATCGCCGCCATGTATTGCGCGTCGTGCCCCGCGCCGGACAGGATCCGCCGGTGGCCGCAGGGGAGCGCCCGGGCGGCGCGCTCGACCGTGCTCACCACGGCGGGGTCGAAGTCGGTGCGCGGCACCCGCCAGTAGTGCTCGAGGGTGTAGGTCACGTCTTCGCGCCGCGCCGCGTCCTTCACCACGCGGTCGACCATGCCCAGCGCACGGGTGAGGTCCGCCTCGTCGGGGCCGCGGAGGTCGATGGACAGGCTCACGCGACCGGGAATCGCGTTGGGGATGTTCGGGCTCACGTCGAGGCGGCCCACCGTGGAGACGAGGTCGCCCCCCACCCGCCGCGGGATCTCGCGGATGCCCCGCACCACCTCGGCGGCGGCCACCAACGCGTCGTGGCGGATGCGCATGGGCGTGGGGCCGGCGTGGTCCTGCACCCCGACCAGGGTGAGCCGTGACCACGCAATGGCGACGATGCCCTCCACCACGCCCACCGGCAGGCCCTCCTCCTCGAGGATGGGGCCCTGCTCGATGTGGAGCTCGAGATAGGCCCGCAGCGGGCGGGGAATGCAGGGCTCGGGGCCGAGGTAGCCGATGCGCTCGAGCTCGTCGCCCAGGCGCTTGCCGTCGCGGTCGCGCGTGTTGTAGGCGTCCTCCAGGGGAATCTTGCCGGCCATCACGCCGGAGCCGATCATCGCGGGCTGGAAGCGCGCGCCTTCCTCGTTGGTGAAGATCACCATGCCGACGGGATGGCGCGTGCGCGCGCGCCGGTCGTCCAGCGAGCGGAGCACCTCGAGCGCGCAGAGCACGCCGAGCTGGCCGTCGTACTTGCCGCCGGTGGGCACCGAATCGGCGTGCGAGCCCATGAGCACGGGGGCCAGCGTCTCCATGCCGCCGCGGATCCCGAAGATGTTGCCCATCTGGTCCACGCTGACGGCGAGGCCGGCCTCCTTCATCCAGCGGACCAGGAGATCGCGCCCGAGGCGGTCCTCGTCGGTCAGGGCGAGGCGGGTGAGACCGCCGCGGGGCGTTTCGCCGATGCGGCCTAGGACGTCCATGCTCGCGGCCAGCCGCGCGCGGTCGATCCTCATGCGGGCTCTCCTCGCTGCTGCTGTTGCTGCTGCTGGACGATCGCGTCGTCGGCCACCGCATGGCTCCAGCCGCGCGCGCGGGCCGGGATCTCCTGGAACACGGGCAGGTCGATCGCCTCGATGACGTGGGTGAAGATCTTTCGCGGCGGGATCACCCCGCGCAGCTCCCGCTTGTACTCGCGCCGCGAGAACGCCAGCTCGGCCGGGATCACCTTGTCGCGCAGGCACTTCTGCTCCTGGTAGAGGTCCAGGAGGAAGAGATTGAGGGCGGTGATGCGCTGAACGAGCCCGTCCTGGAGGAGCTTCCACTCTCCGGCGGGAATGATGCGGGGCACGAAGTCGAAGGGGAAGATGCGCTCGAGGCCGTCCTTCTCCCCATAGACAGTGAACGTGATGCTCTGGTTCATGAGGGCGAGGCGCTGTAGGCGCTCGCGGCGCGCCACGTCGTCGAGGGTGAACGATTCGAGGATGGAGATGAGCGCGGCGTAGTGCAACCGGGGCGCGCTCGGGCGCCCGAACACCTCGTCGAAGCCCGCCTTGGAGGCAATCCACTTCATCGCGAGTCCTGAGATGGTATGCTGGCGGCTGGATGAGCGTCAACGAGTCGCTCCGCCAGCTCACTCCTGACGGCATCCGCTTCTGCCCGCTCTGCGGCGGTGCCCTCGAGCGCCGCCCCATCCCACCCGAGGGCCGCATCGAGCAGGTGTGCGCGCGTTGCGGCTTCGTCTTCTACCTGAATCACAAGGTGGTGGCGGGGACGATCCCCGAGGAGAACGGGCAGGTGCTGCTCACGCGCCGAGCCATCAATCCCGCCTACGGCAAGTGGACCTTCCCCGGCGGCTTCGTGGACTGGGGGGAGCCGGTGGAAGCGGCAGCGGTCCGCGAGACCTGGGAGGAGACGGGCTTGCGGGTCGCGTTGCGAGGCCTCGTCGGCGTCTACTCCTACCCGCGCTCGCCGATCGTGATCGTGGTGTACCGCGCCGCCGTCACCGGCGGCACGCTGGCCACCTGCCATGAGAACGACTGTGTGGAATGGATGGAGCCGGAGAAGATTCCGTGGAGCGAGCTCGCGTTCCCGTCCACGGAGGAAGCCCTGCGGGACTTCCTCCGCTCCGCCTAGCCGCTTACTGATCGTCCCTCGAGAGCAAGGCGGCGGTGACGCGGCCGGTCACGATCTTCTCGCCCTTCTGGTTCTCGGCCCAGAGCTCCAGATCCACCTGACCGGCCCCGCGGCCCGGCTCCTTCGCGGGCCGTTTCGCCACGATCCTGCCGCGGCAGGTGATGACGTCGCCGAGCCGGACGAGCCCGGCGAAGCGCACGCCGACCTTCTGCACCGTGCCCACACCGAGCCAGTCGGTGACCGACTGGGCCACGAAGCCCATCGACAGCATGCCGTGACCGAACACGTCACCCATGCCCGCGGCCCGGGCGAACGCCGCGTCCTGGTGTATGGGATTGAAATCGCCGGAGGCGCCCGCGTAGCGGGTGAGCTGGATCTGCTCGATGGGGCCCTTGACGAGCGGGGGCATCTCGGCGCCGATCTCCACGTCCTCGAGGTAGACCTTCGCGTATTTCATGACGTCCTCAGAGCCGGACCACGGTGATGCCGCGGACCTTGGCGACGATGTCGTTGTCGGGGTCGGTGATCGTGGTCTCGCGCACGACGAAGGCCATGGGGCCGGAACGGCCGGACTTCTCGTAGATATCCGTGATCTTGCCCCGGCAGAGCAGCGTGTCGCCGGGCCGGATGGGCTTCATGTGCTCGAACTCTTGCTCGCCGTGCAGGATGCGCGAGATGTCGGTGCCAAGGTCCTTCAGCATTGAGCCGGTGTCGTGCTTCTCGTCCCGGAACGTGATGGCGAAGGTCGGCGGGGCGATGATGTCCCCCCAGGGCGACGCGCGTCCCACCTCGTCATCGAGGTAGAACGGCGAGAGATCGCCGATGGCCCGGGCGAAGTCTTTGATCTTGGCCCGCTCCACGTGGACGACATACGGGGGATACTCCTTGCCCTTGATGCTCGTGTTGATCTGGATGGGCATGCTCAGGCCTTGCCTTTCTTCGCCGCCCGCTCGAGGAAGCGCCCGAGATCGGGGACGATGAACCGCTCGTGGCGTCCCTCCGCGATCTTCTCCACCTCGTCCCACGCCTCCACCGAGAACAGCACCCGCTTGCCGTCGACCTCGAGGATCGTCGCCCTCGCGCGGACGCTCATGCCGAGCGGGGTGGCGGCGAGGTGCTTCACGTCGACCATGGTCCCGACGCTGCCGCCGCCCGGCGTGAAGTAGGGCTTGAGGACGGCGTTGGAGGCGTTCTCGAGGAACGCGATGAGAAAGGGAGTGGCGAACACCGCCACGCCCGTATTGCCGAGGGTGTCGGCGCTGTGCGCGCGCGTCACCGTCATCGAGAGCTGGGCGGAGAGGCCGGGCGCGAGGGGCGCGGACATTGGGCCCTTGTTCTACCGCGAATGGCGCGCCGGGGTCAACGCGCGGGCCAGAGGAGCATCTGCAGCCCGCACACGACGAGGAGGGTCTCGATCAGCCGGAGAAAGGCCGTGTCGCTGAGGCGGTCGAGCAGCTTCCGTCCGATCCACGCCCCCGCGATCATGATGATCCCGATGTAGAGTCCCACCGTCACGGTGGACTCGGTCATTAGGTGGTAGCGGTGGAAGACCACGGCGCGGGTGAGATAGCTGCCGACCGTGCAGAGGGCGTCGGTGGACACGTACGCGCCGCGTAGCAGCCCGGCGCCCAAGAAGAAGGGGCTCAGCACCGGCCCCACCGCGCCGACCAGCGACGAAAGGAAGCCGAACACGCCACCGATGAGCGGGAAGTAGGGCAGGGTGACGCGCAGGCCGCGGGCTTTGAGCCAGCGCCGGCCGGGCACCGCGATCAGGAGGAAGCCCCCGAGCAGCCGGCTCAGCCACGCGCCCTCGATGGTCGAATAGACGATGGCGCCCAGCACCCCGCACGGCACCGCGCCCACGAGATAGGCGCCCGCCACGCGCACGTTCACCTCTGCGCGGCTGAACCACACGCGGGCCCCGTTGCCGAGGAACATCCCCACGGTGAGCACCGGCACGGTGGCCTTGGGGCCGAGGGTCCAGGCGATCACGGGGATCATCATGGCGCCGGTGCCGAATCCGGCGACGCCCCCGATCGAGGAGGCGATGATGGCGGCCACGCCGAGCGCGAGCCAGCCGGGGAAGTCGGGCACGCGATAGTATAGCCCGGTGCCCGTCGCTCTCGCCGCGTTCGGCGCGCTGGTCGTCTCACTCGACGCCTCGGTGAACATCGCCTTCCCCGCGATGTCGGCCGCCTTCGGGGTCGGCCCCGTGGCCATCCGGTGGGTGATCGTGTGCTACGTCCTCACCTATGCCCTCACGGCGTTCGCGGCGGGCGTCGTCGCGGATCGCCTCGGCCCCGCGCCCGTGTTCGCCGCCGGCCTCTGGATCTCCGCCGCGGCCTTCGTGGGCTTCCTGGCGGTGGGGTCGTTCGGCGGGCTCCTCACCGCGCGGGTGGTCCAGGGCATCGGCGGCGGTCTGGTATACGGCACCGCCCCGGCCCTGGTGACGCTGGCCCTCCCGCGCGAGCGGCACGGCCACGGTCTCGGCCGCCTCGCCCTGGGACTGGGGACGGGGCTCGCGGTGGGGCCGCTCATCGGCGGCGCGCTGGTGGAAACGCTCGGCTGGCGCTCCGTCTTCCTCTATCGCGCCCCCCTTGCCGGCGTGCTCGCCGCCATCGCCTCGGTGACGCTGCCCCGCGGCCGGCGCGCCGGCGCCTGGCGGCTTCCGCCACGCACGGAGTGGCTCCGCTGGGCCGTGCTGAGCGGCCTCGGGCTCGCGGCGCTGTCGAGCGGCGCGCAGTTCGCCGTGTGGCTACTCGCGCCCTTCTACCTGGTGGGCGTGCTCGGCCTCGACGCCGTGCACGGCGGGCTGTTCTTCATGCTCACCCCGCTCGCCACCGCCACGATGTCGCCACTCGCGGGGCGGCTCACCGATCGCATGGGCCCCCGCGTGCCGATGGCGCTGGGCCTCGTGATGGAGGCCGCGGGGCTGCTCCTGATGAGCCGCTTCACCGCGAGCACGCCCTACGCGGCGGTGGCGCTGGGGCTCGCGCTCGTGGGCGCCGGTGTCGGCCTCTTCCAGGTTCCCAATCTCGCCCGGGTGATGACGTCGTTTCCCGCTGCCCGTCAGGGCGCGGCGGGCGGACTGGCGTTCATGAGCCGAACCCTCGGCGTGGTGGCGGGGGTGCAGACGACCGGCGCGGTCTTCGGCGCGCTCGAGCGCACGCGCGGCTGGCAGGCCGGCTTCGCCGCCGCGTTCACCCTCGCCGGGATGGTGTGCGTGGCCGCCGCCGCCATCGCCTCGCTGCCGTCTGGACGGGGGAGGTATGATGGCGGCGCCGGGGCGGACCCCGGCGGTCGCGCCGCCGCGGCCACACGTGCCGACATGGAGGACCGCTGATGACGCCGCTCGCCGCCCTCGCGCTCGCCCTCGTTTTCGCCGCGCCCGTCGTGGCGGTCGCCCCCGTGGTCGCGGTCGCCAATGAAGTGGCGCCGCGGCCCTCCGCGCCGGTCACGACCCCCGCGGAGGAGGAGTACAACAAGGGCATCCGCGCCAAGCGGAGCAAGGAGTGGTCGGTGGCCACCGCCTCGTTCCGCAAGGCGGTCGAGCTCAAGCCGGACTATGCCGAGGCGTGGAACGAGCTGGGCTACGCTCTCCGCAACACCGGGAACTACCCCGAGTCGATCAAGGCCTACGACGAGGCGCTGCGTCTGAAGCCCCGCTTCCCCGAGGCGCTCGAGTATCTCGGCGAAGCCTACGTGAAGATGGGCCGGCTGGACGACGCCCGGCAGGTGCTCGAGCGGCTCAAGCCGCTGGATCGCGGGCGGGCCAAGGAGCTCTCCGACGAGATCGCCAAGGCGAAGTGATCAGGGCGTGTAGAGCCGCGCGAAGTACTCGCGCACCATCCGGTCCGAGGAGAACTGCTCCACACCCATCGTGACGGCGGCCCGGGCCATGCGCGTCCAGCGCGCGGGATCCGCCCACGCGGGCAGCACGTCGCCCTCCAGCGTGTCGTAGAGGGCCCGGAGATCGCGCCGATCCTGGTCGGGGCCCTCGGACCCCTCTCCGATGGCCCAGCCGTTCACGCCGGGCACGCAGCCCTCCGGCCACCACCCGTCGAGCACGGAGAGATTGAGGCCGCCGTTCATCGCCGCCTTCATGCCCGACGTACCCGAGGCCTCCAGCGGCCGCCGCGGGTTGTTGAGCCAAACGTCGCAGCCCCGGGTGAGCAACCGGCCCAGCCCCATGTCGTAGTTCTCCAGGAACACGATGGACTCCGGCCACTGGCGAATCGTCTCCACAAGGAGCGCGATCACCGCCTTGCCTTCCTGGTCGGCGGGATGAGCCTTGCCCGAGAACAGGAGCTGCACCCGATGATCCTTCAGCAGCGGGGCCAGCCGCGCGGGATCGCGGAGGAGCAGATCGGGGCGCTTGTAGGTGGCGGCGCGGCGGGCGAAGCCGATCGTGAGCACGTCGGCATCCAGGCGCACCGCAGTACGGCGCTCCACCTCGGCGAGCAGCTCTTCCTTCAGCTCGCGGCGGGTGGCGCGCAGCGCCCCGTCGCTGGCGAGTGCGGCGGGAATGCGTGGATCCTGCCACGTGCCCGCGTGCACGCCGTTGGTGATCGCGATGATGGGCGCGGCGCCCTCGACCCCCGCCCACATCGCCCGCGCGGTCTCGCCGTGGAGCTGGGCGACCGCGTTGGCGCGCCGGGCCAGCCGCAGGCCCGCCACCGTCATGTTGAAGGGATCGCCGCCGATGGCCCGGAGCTCGGCGGGGAGCAGATCGCAGTCCGCGCCGAGCCGACGCAGATCGGCGAGGGCATGCGTCTCGTTGCCGGCGGGCACCGGGGTGTGGGTGGTGAAGACGATCGACGCGCGGACGGCGCGCCGCGCCTCCTCGAAGTCCATCCCCGCCTCCATGCGGTCGGCGATCAGCTCGAGCCCGGCGAAGGCGGCGTGCCCCTCGTTGAAGTGATAGAGGTCCACCGGCTGATGCATGGCCTGGAGCGCGCGCACCCCGCCGATGCCCAGCAGCATTTCCTGAGCGATGCGACAGTCCGGGCGGGTGTCATAGAGGCGGCGCGTGATCCAGAGATCGCGTGGGTCGGTGGGCTCGAGGAGGAACAGCGGCGCGATCTGGTACCGCCCCACGCGCCAGACGCGGCACTCCACCTCGCGCGCGGCCACGCGCACCCGCAGCCGGGTGCCGGTGTCGGTGAGGAAGTCGGGCCGGTGCTCGCGCCACTCGTCGATCGGGTAGCCGTCAGGACCGATACGCTGCGCGGTGTAGCCCTCCGCCCAGCGGAGCCCGATCCCGACCACCGGCATCCCGAGATCGCCTGCGGACTTCATGAAGTCGCCCGCGAGCACGCCGAGGCCGCCCGCATACGAAGGGAACTCCTCGTGCAGGCCGTACTCCATGGAGAAGTACGCGACCAGAGGCATCGGGACTCGATCTCCCGACCAGTGTACTCCGCCGGCGCGCCTAATCGCGGGGCCGCCAGGGCCTGGTGATGAGGCGGGCGCCCCGCTGCCACGTCACGTAGGCCCATGCCCACTCCGCGAGCACGAGGAATCGGTTGCGGAACCCGATGAGATAGACGATGTGGACACCCAGCCAGGCGAGCCACGCGGGCAGGCCGGAGAGGTGGAGGCGGCCGATGGCGGCCACCGCGGCGGCGCGCCCGATGGTGGCCATGGTGCCGTGGTCGCGATAGCGGAACGGCATCGTCGGCTCCCCGCGCAGCCGACGCCAGGCGTTGTCGGCGGCGGCGCGCCCCGCCTGCATCGCCACCGGTGCCAGCCCGGGCAGCGTCCCGCCGTCCGCAAGCGGGACCGCGGCGAGGTCACCCGCGACGAACACCTCGGGATGCCCGGCCACCGACAGATCCGGCTGCACGGGAACCCGGCCCGCCCGATCGGTCGGCACGCCCAGCGAGCGCCCGATGGCTGCGCCGGCCACCCCCGCCGCCCACACCACCGCGCGCGAGCGGATCTGCTCGCCACCGATCCACACCGCATCGGACGTGATGCGCGTGACCTTGGCCTCGGTGCGGATCTCGACGCCGAGCCGGCGCAGGCTGCGCGCGGCGGCGTCGGCGAGATCCGGGGGGAAGGTCGCGAGCAGCCGTGGTCCACCCTCGAGGAGGATCACGCGCGCCTGGGTGGGATCGATCACGCGGAAGTCGCGGGCGATGGTGTGCCGCGCGATCTCCGCGAAGGCTCCCGCCAGCTCCACCCCCGTGGGCCCGCCGCCCACCACCACGAAGGTCAGCAGCGCGGCGCGCTCGTCTCCGTCCTCCGCGCGCTCGGCTGCCTCGAACGCGAGCAGGAGGCGCCGGCGGATCTCCAGCGCGTCTTCCAGCGTCTTGAGCCCAGGGGCCAGCACCTCCCAGTCGTCGTGGCCGAAGTACGAATGACCAGCGCCGGCGGCGAGGATGAGCGCGTCGTAGGCGAGCGTGCCCGTGTCGAGCGTCACGCGCCGCGCGACCGGGTCCACCGACTCGACCTCGGCGAGGAGCACGCGCACCCGCGGGGCGTCGCGCAGGATCGAGCGCAGCGGCACCGCGATGTCGGCCGGCGAGAGCGCCGCGCTCGCGACCTGGTAGAGGAGGGGCTGGAAGAGATGATGGTTGCGGCGATCCAGCAACGTGACGCGGACCTTGTGATGGGCCAGCCGGCGCGCGGCGCTGAGGCCGGCGAAGCCGCCGCCGACGATCACGATGTGCGGTGTGGCGGGGTCCGGCATGCCTTTCATCTTCGGGTATACTACCGGCCATGACAACGACCCTCGTCTCCAAGCGCCATGTCGTCGCCGACCTCGGCCAGGCCATGGATCTGTGCTACGAGCGAGGGTGGACGGATGGGCTCCCCGTGGTGCCGCCCACCGAGGCGGCGGTGCAGAAGATGCTCGACGCGATGGGCCTGGCGCCGGACGGGCAGCTCGCGTTCATCACCAACCGCCAGGTCGCGGTGACCGCCGAGAAGGTGGCGATCAACGCGGTAATGGCGGGCTGCCTCCCCGAGTACATGCCGGTGGTGGTGGCGGCGGTGGAGGCGATCGCCGACCCGCTGTGGGGGTATCACGGGCCCGCGACCTCGACGGGCGGCGCGGGACCGCTGCTGATCGTCAACGGCCCCATCGCGCGTCGGCTCGAAATGAACTGTGAGGACAATCTGTTCGGCCCGGGCTGGCGCCCGAACGCCACCATCGGTCGGGCGATCCGGCTCGTCATGAGGAATGTCATCGGCACGCTGCCCGGCCTCCTCGATCGCGGCACGCTCGGGCATCCCGGCAAGTACAGCTACGTGATCGCGGAGAACGAGGCGGAGAGCCCGTGGGTTCCGCTACACGTCCAGCGCGGATGCAAGCCGGGAGAGAGCGCGGTGACGGTGCTCGCCGCGGAGGCGCCGCGGCAGTGGTACAACCAGCTCTCGAGCACGCCGGAGGGCTTGCTCCGCACGGTGTGCGACGACATGCGCCACCACAACAGCACCAACGGGCAGCCCCAGTACGTCCTGGTGCTGGCGGGCGAGCACATGCGGACCATCGCCACCGGCGGTTGGTCCAAGGCCGACATCCAGAAATTCGTGTTCGAGAACACCCAGAACAGCGTCGCGCACATCAAGCGTATGGAGCGAATGGCGGGCGCGGTGACGCCGCAGGATGAGAAGACGATGCGGTCCTTGCTCGCGCAGCCAGACGACCTCATGGTCGTCGCGGCGGGCGGACGGGCCGGCGCGTTCTCGTCCTACATTCCCGGCTGGGCCGGCGGGCGGCGCTCGTCGCAGGCAGTGACGAAGGTCATTCCGGACAGGAGGGCATGATGGCACCGATCGAGATCCTCGATCCCACCGTCGAGCCGCGGAAGCAGCCGCTGACGTACGTGCCGCGGCCCGACTCGCTGAAGGGCCGGCGGGTCGGTCTCGTCGAGAACACCAAGTTCAACTCGGACCGGCTCCTGCACCGCATCGGGGAGCTGCTCATCAACGAGTACGGCGCCGCCGAGTGCAAGATGTGGCGCAAGCACAACGCCAGCGTGCCCGCGCACGCCGAGATCATCGAGGAGGCCAAACGGTCCGTCGACGTCATCGTCGCCGGCATCGGCGACTGAGGGTCGTGCTCGTCGGGCAGTGTGCTCGACGGAATCCTGTTCGAGAAGAACGGCGTGCCCGCGGCGTCCATCGTGACCGACGTGTTCCAGGCCACCGGCCGCGCCATGGCGCAGTCGTGGGGTCTGCCCGCGTACAAGTTCCTCGCGATGCCCCATCCCATCGCCAATCTCTCCGAGGCCCAGCTCGATCAGCGGGCGCGTGAGATCGCCCCGCAGGTCGTGAAGCTCATTCTCGAGGGCCAGGAGTAGCGGCGCCCTCGACCGCGTGACTGCCGCCCCCGCCGACTACCGGCCTCCCTGGTGGCTGCGGGGGCGGCACCTGCAGAGCCTGTGGGGCCCGCTCCGGCGCCGCCCGCGCCGTCCCGCCTTCCGCCGCGAGCGGTGGGACACCCCGGACGGCGACTTCCTCGATCTCGACTGGCTGGCCGCCTCACCCGCGCGCGCGGGCTCGCCCTGCGTGGTCGTGCTCCACGGCCTCGAGGGCTCGTCCGAGTCGCACTACGTGCTGGGGTTGATGGGCCTGGTGGAGGAGGCGGGATGGCGCGGCGTGGTCGTCCACTTCCGCTCGTGCAGCGGCGAGCTCAACCGGCTGGGCCGCCTCTATCACTCGGGCGAGACCTCCGATCTCGAGTTCGTGGTGCGGCGCCTCATCGCGGCGGCTCCCGGCGCGCCCATCGGTCTCGCCGGCGTCTCGCTGGGGGGCAACGTCATCCTGAAGTGGCTGGGGGAGGGGGGCGAGACGGTGCCCGAGGAGGTCACCGCCACGGTGGCCATCTCGGTGCCCTTCGATCTCGCCGCGTGCGCGGCGGTGCTCGACCGTGGTCTGAACCGCCTCCTCTACACCGCGCACTTCCTCCGGACGATGAAGCCCAAGGTTCGCGCGAAGGCCGCGCTCTACGGCGAGCGCGTGGACGTGCGCGCGGCGATGCGCGCACGGACCTTCCGCCTCTACGATCGCCTGGTGACCGCGCCGATCTTTGGCTTCGCCGACGAGGAGGACTATTGGCGCCGGTGCAGCAGCGGGCCCTATCTCTCGAAGATCCGTCGCCACACCCTGCTGATCAGCGCCGTCAACGATCCCTTCATCCCGCCGGGGACCTTGCCGCGCGCGGAGGTGGAGCGCTCGCCGTGGCTCGAAGCGGTGTTCCCCGCCGAGGGCGGCCACGCGGGCTTTCTCGAGGGCGGCGGCGCGGGACCGTCGTGGGCGGAACGGCGGGCGGTGGAGTTCCTCGCGCGACACCTCGGACCCTCTGCTAGGATGCCCCAGTGATCCGTGACGCCTACGGCCTCGAGCTGACCACCGCCTCGCGCGAGGCCGCCGATGCCTACGACCGCGGCGTACACGCGCTGCTGGGCTTCGGCGCCGACACCGTCGCCGCGTTCGAGGGGGCGGTGGCCGCCGATCCGGGGTTCGCGCTGGGACGCGCGGGCCTCGCGGTGACGCTTTATCTCGACGAGCGCCTGGCCGAGGGACGCGCGGAGATGGAGCGCGCGGTGGCGGCGGCGTCGGCCTCGCCGCTCACCCCGCGCGAGCGCGGGAGCGTGGACGCCCTCGCCCTCTGGGTGGGCGGGCGCGGCAACGACGCGATCCCCGCGATCCGCGCGCTGCTCGCCGAGCACCCACGCGACATGCTCCTGCTCCAGCGTCTGTACTTCATCTATTTCTGGCAGGGCCGCTCGGCGGAGATGCTCGAGCTGACGGACGCCATCCGCGGGGCCTTCGCGGACGACTCGTTCATGCTGGGCCTCCATGCCTTCAGCCTCGAGGAGAACGGGCGCTACACGGAGGCCTTGCCGCTCGCCGAGCGGGCGATGGCGCTGAACCCCCGCGACGCCTGGGCGGTGCACGCGGCCGCCCACGTCTTCTACGAAACGGGTGAGAACGAGCACGGGGTCGAGGCCCTGCCGCCGCGCATCCATCCGTGCGACCACCTGGGCTACTTCCGCAATCACCTCCTCTGGCATCTGGCCCTCATGCACCTCGCCGCCGGGCGCTACGAGCGGGCGGCCGCCCTGTTCGAATCGGTGTTCGGCCGTATCGCGATCACGGTCGGCTCGGACCTCCAGGACTCGGTGGCGCTGGCCTGGCGCCTGGATCTCTTCGACCGGCCGGATCCCGCGCGGTGGCGGCATCTGGGGGCGGCCGCGCTGCGCTGGCTCGACATGCCGTTGCTGCTCTTCCACGACCTCCACGTGGGCATGGCGCTGGCCGCGGCGGGGGACTGGACGCACGCGGAGCTCCAGCTCGAGCGCCTGCGCGCGCGGGCGAAGAAGACGCGCAACGCCACGCTGCCGGAGGTGGTGGTGCCGCTGCTGGAGGGCCTCCATGCGTTCGCGCGCGGCGAGCACGCGGAGGCGGTCGCACGTATCGCGCCCGTCGAGTCGCGCATCGTCGAGATCGGGGGCAGCCACGCCCAGCGCGAGGTCTTCCACGACACGCTGCTGGTGGCCGCCCTGCGGGCCGGGGAGGTCGAGCGGAGCGAGGCGCTGCTCGAGCGCCGCCTCGCCAAGCGCCCCCATCCGGGCCACTACTGGAGCCATCGCTGAGGCGCGCGGCGCGGACGCCGGTGAAGGCGCGACGCGCGCGGGGCCGTGCGGCGGGCGGGGCGCTGTCGATCCGTCCGGGCACTGCGCGCGACGTGCCCACCATCCTCGCCCTCATCCGGGGTCTTGCCGACTACGAGCGGCTCCGCCACGAGTGCCGGGCCACTGCGACGGGTGTGCGGCGTCACGGCTTCGGCCGGCGCCCCTACTTCGAGACCCTCATCGCGCGTCGGGGCGGGCGTCCCGTGGGCTTCGCCCTCTACTTCTTCACGTTCTCCACGTTCCTCGCCAAGCCGAGTCTGTATCTCGAGGACCTCTTCGTGCTGCCCGAAGAGCGCGGACAGGGCGCGGGACGCGCGCTCCTCGCCGCGCTTGCGCGCATCGCGGTGCGGCGCGGCTGCGGCCGCCTCGAGTGGGCGGTGCTCGACTGGAACCGCCCGGCCATCGGCTTCTACAAGCGGCTGGGCGCGCGCTTTCGCCGCGAGTGGATTCTCACGCGCCTGACCGGCGCGCCACTCGCGAAACTGGGCCGGAGCGGATAGCGCTCGACGGGGCGCGCGGACGTGGCGGATCGCTTCCCGACTCGGTTGGCCACCGAGATCCAGAGCTGGATCCGCGAGGGACTCGTGTCCGCCGAGCAGGGCGCACGTATCCTCGCCCGCTATCCGCCCGAGGCGGGGTGGCTCTCCCGTCCCGCCGCCCTCTTCGGCCGCATCGGCGGCGGCCTGGTTGCGGCCGGGCTCGCGCTCGTCATCGCCCACAACTGGGAGTCCATTCATCGCTGGGTCAAGCTGGGTGGGCTGGTCGCGCTCATGCTCGCCGCCCACTGGGGCGGCCTCCGGGTGCGCGAACGGGGCTACATCGCGCTCGGTGAAGGGCTCGCGGTGATCGGCGGCGCGATGCTCCTCCTGGGGATCGCGCTCATCGGGCAGATCTACAACCTGTCCGGCCGCCCCGCGGACGCCGTCGAGCTCTGGTGGCTGCTCCTGCTGCCCGCCGCCTACGCTCGGCCCAGCCTCGCCCTCGGCGCGCTCGCGTATGGCGGAATCGTGGCGTGGTTCTCCATGCAGGCCACCGACCGCGGCACCCTGCTCGGCGGCGCGCTGGAGCGGGCGCCGATCCTCTGGAGCGTCGCGTTCGGTACGCTGGGCCTGGTGCTCCTCGGCCTCGGCATGCTCCACGGCGACGGCATGTATCGACGGCTGCGTCAGCTCCTCGAGCAAGCGGGGATCGCGCTGACCCTCACGGTTCTCATCGCGCTCGGCTTCCCGTTGTACCGCGAGCTCAATCTCGACTCGTGCCGCTGCGCCTCGGTGGCGATCGGCGTGTGGACGCTGCTGGGAGTGGCGGCCCTCCTGATCGGGGCACGTCGGCTGCCCGACGCGCCGCCGGGAGCCCGGAGATCCTGCCTGGCCCTGCTGCTGCTCCTGCCTCTGTGCCTCGCCGCCGTCCAGGTGCTGGTGGCCAGAGGGGCGCCGCTCTACGTGTGGAATGCCCTCCGCTATGCGAGCTGGGCGCTCACATTCGGCGTCTCGCTGGGCCTCGTGCTCTTCGGCGCCCGGTGGGGCCGCACTTCGTGGATCAACTGGGGCGTGGTGTCGCTGCTGGCGCAGGCGCTCGTCCGCTACCTCGACCTCTTCGGCACCATGCTCCAGACGAGCGCGCTCTTCGTCTCATCGGGCGCGCTCGTGCTGGGGCTCGGATGGGCGCTCGAGCGCATGCGCCGCCGGATGACGCGGCGTGGGGAGGCCGCGACATGATGCGGCGATGGCTCTTCGTCGCGCTCGTCCTGCTGCACGCCCTCGTGCTCCTCGGCTGGGGCGCGACCCTCGAGCGGGCGCGCGCCCGCGCGACCCACGTGCGGCTGGAGGTGCTGCCCGTCGACCCGCGCGACGTGCTGCGCGGCGATTTCATCGCGCTGCGCTTCGCGATCTCCACCCTCAGCGAGACGCAGTTCGTCGGGCGCCCGCCCGAGTGGCGCGACATCGGCCATCCCGTGTACGTGGCGCTCGTGGAAAAGAACGGGTCGTACGTGGCGGCGGCGGCGAGCCTGGACCGCGCGGCCTTGCCGTCCAGCGTCGGCCGCTTCATCGTGGGACGGGTGATGTATGCGCCGCAGTTGGGGCGCGTGTCGCCCCGCCCCCTGGGCATCGAGTATGGAATCGAGCGCTACTACGTCCCGGAGGGGAAGGGGAATCCCCCTCCGGGTCGGCGGGAAGCGGAGGTGGCGATCACCGACGACGGCCGCGCCTTCCTCGAGCGGCTCTTCGTCGACGGCAAGCCCTATCCGTGACGACTCGGGCGCGACCCTGGACGAGTCGCGCCCCTACGAGAGATAGGAGCGGAGCATCCAGGCCATCTTCTCGTGCTTCTCCATGAGGCCCGTCAAGAAGTCGCTGGTGCCGGCATCGCCGTACTTGTCTTGCGCGGTCTGAAGATCGGCCCGGAGCTCGCGGATCAGGTTCTCGTGGTCGGCGAGCAGGTTGGCCAGCATCTGCTTGGCGTCGGGCGTTTTCTTGGGGTCTTCCTTCAGCCGCGTGCGCTGGCTGAACTCGGCCAGCGTGCCGAGGGCGCGGCCGCCGAGACTCCGGGCGCGCTCCGCAACCTCGTCGATGAATTCGTCGAGCGCCTCGTACTGGGCCTCGAAGAACTTGTGGAGGTCGTTGAACTGCATCCCCTCCACGTTCCAGTGGTAGTTACGCGTCTTGGTGTAGAGCACGTATTCATCCGCAAGCACGGTTGAGAGGAGCTCCACCACGCCCTTGCGCATGTCGTCGGCGATTCCGATCTTGGGCTTCATGCGTGTCCCTCCCTTACCCCTTTAGTTGCGTGCCGGCGCCTCGCGGTTGCGACGATATACTACGACGCCGGCGGAGGGGGCCCGGGCGTCACGCCGGGCCCGCGGAGAGGCGCCGGGGCCCCCGGAACGCGGGCATCGAGCGCGGCGGCGGTACCCTCCGGCATCCTGATCTCGAGCCGCGGAACCGGAGCCTCGATCCCCGCCTCCTTGAAGGCGGCGAGCACCTCCAGACCCAGCGAGTTGCGGAGCGCGATCGAGTCCTCGATACGCGGCGTCCACGCCCACACGTCGAACAGGAGGCCGTTGTCGCCGGTGCCGTTGAAGAACACCAGCGGCGCGGGATCCCGCAGTACGCCCGAATGATTGGCGCAGACGTCCTTGAGGAGGTTCAGCACGCGCTGGGGATCCGTCCCGAAGGGGACGCGGAGTCGGAGATCGACGCGTCGGGTGCGGTCGGACAGGGTCCAGTTGATCACCCGCTCGGTGGCGAGCGTGCCGTTCGGCACGATGACGTCGCCGCCCTCGCCGGTGCGGACCATGCTCGCGCGGATACCGATGGAGCGGACCTCGCCGCTGAGGTCGCCCACCTGGATGACGTCGCCGACCTGGATGGAGCGCTCCACGAGGAGGATGAGGCCGGAGACGAAGTTATTCACCACCGCCTGGAGGCCGAAGCCGATGCCGACGCCGAACGCGCTCACGAGGATCGTCACGCGGGTGAGGTCCATGCCCATGGCGGCGATGGCGAGGATCAGGCCGAGGAGCAGGATGCTGTAGTGAAGCAACGTCGACACCATGTTCGGCACGCCGCGGGCCAGGGGGAGGCGGGGAAACACGTCCTCTTCGAGCACGAACCGGATCAGGCGTGACACGAGGAAGGAGAGCCACACCGTGAGGGCGAAGGCGGTGATGTCGCCCACGGAGAGGTTGAGGTTGCCGCGGGTGAGGGTCAGGCCGAACAGGGCCACCGTCAGGGCCTTGGCCTTCCAGATGAGCCCGAGATTGCCGAGGACGAGGAGCACCCACCCCGCCACGGACAGCCACCAGAGAATGTGCCCGAGACGCCGCTCGATCAGGAGCCGGTTCTGCTGCACGAGGCGTAGATAGGTGAGCGGCCCCACGCGGAGCGCATAGGTGAGCAGCGCCTGCGTCACCCGGAACAGCGCCTGGAGCAGCATCGCGTAGTACCCGACGGACAGGGCGCCGGACCCGAGCAGCCGTCCCAGCCGTGTGTAGCCGATGGCGCCGAGGAGGAAGCCGCATGCCATGGCGGCGAGCATGAGCATGGCCACGGCGCGCGCCAGATGCAGAGGCGACTCGTCCGGCTGGCGACGGTAGGAGAAGAGGAGCGCCACGATCAGCGTGATGGCCACGAGCATCTCGGCCAGGAAGAGGAGCTGGTTGAAGAGGGGTACCACCTCGGCGACGTCGTCGAGGCGCTCGATCACGAAGAAGACAGTGAGGGCGACGAAGCTCGGCTGCAGCGACCGCGGGGCGAGCACGGTGTAGACGCGAAGCACCGGGAAGACGCCGATGAGGAAGAGCAGGGTGCGCACGGGGCGCGGCAGGACGCCATAAAACCACGGGGACAGGAACAGCGCGAGGAGGAGGGCCATCGCGAACGGATACCGGAAGAGCCGCGAGGCCTCCGTCAGGCGCGGATCGGCATCCACCTTGGCGGGGACCCTTCTCCGCACCAGGTGGAAGCCCACCGAGAGCGTGATCCAGAGGAGCGCGTGGAGGATGATCTGGGCCCCGTGCGACTGGCCGAAGCGCCGCAGGGTCGCACTGTCCTCATCCAGCCACTGATGCACTCGGGCCGGGACTTCACGGAGCGCGTCGAGGTTCCGCACCGCCTGCCAGATCGGGGGGCGGTCCCGGGAGAGCAGCTGGCGCTCGGACGCTTCTCGTGCCGCCGAGATCCGCGCGAGCAGGTTCTCCACGCCCTCCGTCTCCTGCGAGACCCGGTCCTGCAGCAGCAGCACGTGCGCGCGCCGGGTCTTCAGAGTCGCTTCTGCGCCGCTGAGCGAGTTGAGCGTGGCTTCCACCCGCCCGACCACCGCGGTGGGGGCGCCCGTACGCCGTGCTTCGGTCCGCGTCGCCTGCCAGGCCGCGCGCTGCGCGCCGAGCTCGGCGAGATTGCTTTCCACCTGCGTGGCGTGACGGCTCAGCGTGGCCGCCCAGCCGTTGAGGAGGGCCCGCGCCGCGAGGAGCGGGCTCACGAAGTTGTCGAGCATCCCGGAGGACGGCGTGGCCGCGAGCGCCTTGAGCGTGGGATCGACGCGGCTGCGCGCGTCCTCGGCGACCGCGGGAAGGCGGCGCTCGATGGCCTCGATCTCCGCGCGCTGAGCGGGAGTCTCCTCCAGGCCGCGCAGCCGCGCCGACACCTCCTCCGAGCGGCGGACGATGTCCGGGGCGGGGATGGCCTGGGGCGCCGTGGGGGCCGCGGATGTCGCGGGGGCGGGCGCCGCCGCGGGGGTGGTCGTCGACGGCGTCGGGGCGGCGGGCGGCGTGGGCGGGGTGGGCGCCTGCGCGCGCGCGGCGCCGCATGGAAGCACGGCCGCGAGCACGAGGACGAGAATCAGCGGGACGCGCATGACCGTCAGGGCTGGCTCCGGCGCGTCATGGGCCGATCATACCGCCCGCTTCGGGTGCGCGGGAGCGGCAGATGCGTGCCCGCGGGTTCTCTAGAGCCGGGCCGCCACCACGGGGGGGATGCGGTTGCGCCATGGCGCCGCCGCCTCGAAGGCGGCCGCGGCCCGCAGCACGGCGGCCTCCGCCCGCCGCCGGCCCACGATCTGCAGTCCGACTGGCAGGCCGGCGGCGGTGAACCCGCATGGGACGGAGATCACGGGCAGCCCGGTCACCGTGATGCCATAGGTGAGGAAGAACCACTGCGTGTAGTTGTCGAGCGGCTTGCCGTTGATCTCGGTCGGCCAGGGCTGCTCCACCGGGAAGGGCGGCACCGCGACGGTGGGGAGGATCAGCAGGTCGCGCGTCTCCATGAACTCGCGCACGCGATGCCACAGCGCGGTCCGCGCCGTCTGGGCGTACGCGATGGCCCGCGGCGTCAGCGCCAGCCCCTGCTCGATGTTCCACAGGAGCCCCTTCTGCAGCTTGTCGCGCCACTGGGGGAGCTTGTCGGCGTGGCGCGCGACCATCGAGACGCCGCGCGTGCCAAGCACGATGTCGTTGAGCTCGGAGAAGTCGGGGCTGCCGTTCTCGACGCGCGCGCCGAGGCTCCGGAACACGCGCGTGGCGCCGTGGGCGATTCGCGCGATCTCGGCGTCGACCGGGATCAGGCCGTTCAGATCGGGAGTCCACGCGATGCGCAGGCCTTTGACGGAGGGGGACTTGAGCGCGCGCAGGAATTCGCGGGTGTCCACCGCGTAGGACAGCGGCGCGCGGTCATCCGGGCCCGCCATGGTGGAGAGCATGAGGGCGACGTCGCCCACCGTGCGCGCCATGGGGCCGGTGACCGACAGCGAGTCCCAGGCGAGCGTGGTCGGGTACTCGGGGATGAGGCCGGGCGTGGTGCGGAAGCCCACCACCCCGCAGAAGGCCGCGGGCGTGCGCAGCGAGCCGCCGAGGTCGGAGCCCTGTGCGATGGGACCCATGCCCGTGGCGAGCGCGACGGCGGCGCCTCCGCTCGAGCCGCCGCACGTGAGGGCGGGATCCCAGGGATTCCGCGTCGCGCCGAACACCGCGTTGAACGTGTTGCCGCCCGCGCCGAACTCCGGTGTGTTGGTCTTCGCAAACACGATGGCTCCCGCCGCCTTGAGGCGCTCGACGACCAGCGAGTCCTCCTTCGGCACGTCGTGCTCGTGCACCTTCGAGCCCCATGTGGTGCGGATACCCTTGGTGGGCGTGAGGTCCTTGATGGAGACGGGGACGCCGAACAGCGGAGGCAGCGCGCGACCGCGCTTGAGGCCGGCGGTCGCGCGCTTCGCCTCGGCGAGCGCGGATTCGCGCGCCACCGTGACGCAGGCGTTCACCGCAGCATTCACCGAATCCAGGCGCGCCAGCACCGCCTGCATGACCTCGAGGGGCGAGCAGGCACGCCTCTTGTAGAGGCGGACGAGGTCGGCGGCGGGGGTGTAGCAGAGATCGCGTGTGCTCAAGGGGTCGCTCCGGTCAAGAAGGCACGGGAAAGCCGCCGGCCCGCGCGGCCTACAGCACCTTTCGTGGATCGAGGGCGTCCCGGAGGCCGTCCCCGATGTAGTTGATCGACAGCACGGTGAGGAAGATCGCGGTGCCCGGGAAGAGCGCCCAGTGCGGCGCGAAGTCGAGATTGTCCTTGGCGTCGAAGAGGATGCGGCCCCAGGTGGGGATGTCGGGCGGGAAGCCGAGCCCGAGGAAGGACAGGGACGACTCCGCGATGATGGCGGCAGCCACGTCGAGGGTACCGGCCACGATCACCGGGCCCACCGAGTTCGGCAGGATGTGGCGGAGCATCTGGCGCAGGGGCGCCGCGCCCAGGCCCCGTGCCGCCTCCACGAACTCTTTCTCGCGGAGGGACAGGAACTGTGCGCGTACCAGCCGCGCCACCGGCATCCACCGGAGGCCGCCGATCACCGCGACGATGAGCACGAACACGCCGATCTCGGGGCTCAGTGCCTTCTTGAGCGTGTCGCGGAAGAGATACACGATGAGGAGCAGGAGCGGCAGGCCGGGCAGGCACAGGAAGAGGTCGGTGATGCGCATGAGGGTGTGGTCCACCGTGCCGCCGGTGAAGCCCGCGGTTGCGCCCACCGTGGTGCCCGCGATGATGGAGATGAGCATGGCGGAGAGGCCCACGGCGAGCGAGATGCGCCCCCCGTAGAGCATGCGGGCGAGCAGGTCCTGGCCGAGGTCGTCGGTGCCGAAGGGATGAGCCCAGGACGGCCCCTTGAGCTTGGCCTTAAAGTCGATCTCGTCGATGGGCACGCGATAGACGAGCGGTCCCACCATCACCGCGCCCACCATCGCGAGCAGGATCATCGCGCCGACCAGGGCGAGGCGATGGCGCCGGAAGCGCCGCCAGGCCTCAGCGGTGAGCGAGGTCGCGGGGCGGCGGATGGGGGCGGCGGGCGCCCCCGTCAGCGCGCCCGCCGGGCTACCGGTACGAGATGCGGGGATCGAGCCAGCCATACAGGAGATCCGCGATCAGGCTGAAGATCACCACCAGCGCCGAGAAGACGAAGGTGATGGCCATGACCACCGGGGTGTCGTTGGCGAGAATCGAGCTGATGAGCAGCGAGCCGATGCCGGGCACGCGGAAGATCTGCTCGGTGATGAGGGCGCCGGCGAAGATGGTGGGGATCTGGAGGGATATCAGGGTCACCACCGGGATCAGCGCATTGCGGACGACGTGCTTCACGATGGTGACACGCTCGGCCAGGCCTTTGGCGCGCGCGGTACGCACGTAGTCGAGCTGCACCACGTCGAGCACGGCGGAGCGCATGAAGCGCGTCATCGAGGCGGCCTGGGCCAGACCCAATACGGACACCGGCATGATCGACTGCCGGATGTGCTCCCACCACCAGCGCCAGCCCGTCGCGGTGATGTCGGCCCGGTAGATGAAGGGCAGCCAGTCGAGATAGATGCTGAAGAGGAGGATGAAGAGCAGGCCGGTGAAGAATGTGGGGAGCGAGAAGCCAATGAACGCGCAGGTGGTGGCGATCTGGTCGAATAGGGAATACGGGCGCGTGGCCGAGTAGACACCGATGGGGATCGCAATGAGGAGGCCCAGGAGCTGCGCAGCACCGATGACCACGATGGTGGTGGGGAGGCGCTGCATGATGAGGGTGGCCACGTTGACCCGGCTTACGAACGAGAACCCCCAGTCACCCCTGAGCATGGCGGTGAACCAGCGGACGTAGCGCACGGCGACGGGGTCGTCGAGGCCGAACTGCGCCCGGAGGTTCGCGCGCACCTCGGGCGGCACGTTGGGATTGGTCGCGAGCTCCTCGAAGGGGTCGCCGGGGGCCAGCGCCAGGATCGTGAACAGCACGAGGCTGATCCCGGCGAGCACCGGGACCAGGATCAACAGGCGCCGGATGAAGTACTTGGACATCGATACCGCGGGAAGCGGGCCCGGCCCCCAGAGGCCGGGCCCGCTCGCACGCCCGCTCTAGGCCTCGCGGTACCAGTTGTGCAGCGCCCAGAAGTCGGAATCCCAGCCGCTCTGCTCCATGCGGAGCGTGTTGGCCACCGCGGCCACGCGGGGGCGGAACACGACGGGGATCACCACGACGTTATGGATGACCAGCTCGTTCATCTTGATGAAGAGGGCCGCCCGCTTAACGGGATCCAGCTCGGATTCGGCCGAGCGGAAGAGCTTGTCGTACTCCTCGCTCTTCCATCGGGTGATGTTGCGGCCCTGCCACTTGTTGTCCTTGGCCGCGACCTCCCACGACGTGAACTGGAGCATGAAGAGCTCCGGATCGGGCTGCGTCATGGTGGTCGTGAACATCTGGATGTCGGTGGAGAAGTGGGCGTAGGTGTCCGGGTTCGCCACGTCCGACGAGAAGAACACCGACGCGGTGACGGACTTGAGCTCCATCTCGATGCCGGCCTTGGCCGCGGCCTGCTTGACGATGGCCTGGTTCTTTTGCCGGGGCGCGTTGATCGAGGTCTGGTAGAGCATCTTCAGCCGCTTGCCGTCCTTGGCCCGGATGCCGTCGCTGCCCTTCTTCCAGCCCGCCGCCTCCAGGATCTGGCTGGCCTTCTCCACGTTGAACTCGAACTTCGTGGCCTTGGAGGCGTAGCGCGACGGCTGGTTGAGGAAGTTGGCGGTGGCGATGCCGGTGCGCCCGTAGATCTGCTCCTGCACGGAGGCGCGGTCGACGAGGAGGTTGAGGGCCTGGCGCACCGCGGGATCGGTGAGGAACGGGTGGGGCGCCTTGAGGCTGGAGCGCTCCCCGTCGACCTCCTTGTAGGGATCGGTGAAGTTGATCTGGATGTGCTCGATGTTGCCGCCAGAGACGATGTCGGCCCTGCCCTTTCCCCCCTGCTCCAGGCGCTTGAGGATCTCGTCCTCGACCTGCATGTTCCACGCGTAGTCGAACTCGCCGGTCTGGATGACCGCGCGCGCCGCCGACACCGCGTCGCCGCCGCCCTTCATCTCGATGGTGTCGAAGAAGGGCCGGTTCGGCATGTGATAGCCCGAGAAGAGCTCGCCACGCACCATGTCCCCGGGCTTGAAGTCGACGTACTTGTAGGGGCCGGTGCCGATGGGCTTGAGGTTGGCCGGTGCCTCGCGCGACTTGTCGCCCTTGTACGACTCAAAGGCGTGCTTGGGGAGCACCATCCCGCCCACACCCACGAAGGCGTCGGCCCAGAACGGAGTGGGCTTCTTGAAGGTGATCTTGATGGTGTGACTGTCAACCTTCTCGACCTTGAGGTCCTTGTACGTGTTGATGTTCCGCGAGGCGGTGGCAGGGTCGGCCACCCACTCGGCGGTGAACACGCAGTCGTCCGCGGTGAAGGGCTTGCCGTCGTGCCAGACCACGCCCTTCTTGAGCTTCCACGTCACGGAGCGGCCATCCTTGGACACGCCGCCGTTCTGCACCGTGGGGATTTCGGCGGCGAGGTTGGGCGACAGGTTCCCGTCCGGATCCCAGGACGCCAGCGGCTCGTAGAAGATGCGCGAGCCGTCCTGATCCTTGGTGCCGGTGGCGAAGTGGGGGTTCAGCAGCGTGGCCCCCTGCCACCAGAGAGTCTTCAGCTGGCCGCCCCCGCCGCGCTTGGTCGGCTTGTAGGGTGCCGCCTTCGTCTGGGCCTGGGCCACGCCCGCGGACGCGAGCAGCTGACCGGCCATGGGCGCGGTGAGCCCGAGGCCCACCATCATCTGCACGAAGCTGCGGCGGCTCAGGTGGCCTGCCTTGACCTGGCCGATCAGCTGTCGAAGATCACGCTCTTCCATTAAAGGTCCTCCTGGGTGGGTCGGCGGTGACCGCCCGGCGCGAGCTCGGACGGCTCCATCCTTATAAGCTGCACGAGGGAAACTGTCAAGGGCGGCGAGGGGTTCCGCCGCCCTTGCCCGTCGATTGCGCCGTAAGCCTACGCTTCCTTGTACCAGTAGGGCAGGCGCCAGAGCGTCCCGTCCCAGCCGGTGAGGTCCATGCCGCGGAGCTTGGCGCTCGAGCCGGACACCCCGTTGCGCCAGAGCACGGTCATGACCGCCACGTTCTGAATGACGAGGTCGTTCATGCGGATGAAGAGGGCCGCGCGCTTGACGGGGTCGACCTCGCCCTCCGCGGCGCGGTAGGCCCGGTCGTACTCTTCGTTGCGGAAGCGCGTGATGTTGCGGCCCTGCCAGCTGTTGGCCTTCTGCGACACCTCCCACGAGCAGAACTGGAGCATGAAGGGCGCGGGGTCGGGCGCGCTCATGGTGGTGTTGTACATCTGCAGATCCGAGTAGAAGTGCGGGTAGGTGTCGGGGTTCGCGGGATCGGAGGAGAAGAACACCGAGGCCACCACCGACTTCAGCTCGATCTCGATGCCGGCCTTGGCCGCGGCCTGCTTCACGATCGCCTGGGTCTTCTGCCGCGGGGCGTTGATCGAGGTCTGGTAGAGGAACTTCAGACGCTTGCCGTCCTTCGCGCGGATGCCGTCGGCCCCGCGCTTCCAGCCCGCCGCGTCCAAGATCTGATTGGCCTTCTCGACGTTGAACTCCCAGCGGTTGTTCTTGGAGTTGAAGCGGGAGGGGGCGTTGAGGAAGTTCGCGGTGGTCTGGCCGCCGCGCCCGTAGATCTGCTCGTGCACCGCCGAGCGGTCGATGAGGAAGGTGAGCGCCTGGCGGACGGCGGGGTCGGACAGCGTGGGATGCGCGGTCTTGATGCTGGAGCGCTCGCCGTCTACTTCGGTCCACGGGTCCGTGGTGTTGCACTGGATGTGCTCGGGATTCCCGGTGGGCCAGATGTTCACGCGGCCCTTGCCGCCCTGCTCCAGCCGCTTGAGGATGTCGTCCTCGACCTGGAGATTCCACGCATAGTCGAACTCGCCCGTCTGCAGCACCGCGCGCGCCGCCGAGGCGGCGTCGCCGCCGCCCTTCATCTCGACGTGGTCGAAGAACGGGCGGTTGGGAACGTGATAGGCGGGATTGATGTCGGCGCGGACCACGTCGCCGGGACGGAAGTCCACGATGCGATACGGCCCCGTGCCCACCGGTTTGAGGTTGGCCGGCGCCTCCTGGGCCTTGGCGCCCCGGAAGGGCTCGAATACGTGCTTGGGGATGATCATGCCCCGCACACCGCAGAACGAGTCCGACCAGAAGGGCTGAGGCTTCTTGAAGGTGATCTTGACGGTGTGACTGTCCACTTTGTCGATCTTGCTGATCTCGGTGTAGGACCCCGTGGTGACGGTCTTGTTGGCGGGATCGATCACGAACTCGTAGTTGAAGACCACGTCGTCGGCGGTGAAGGGCTTGCCGTCGTGCCACTGGACGCCCTTCTTGAGCCGCCACGTCACCGAGGTGAGGTCCTTCGCGAGCCCGCCGTTGGACACCGTGGGCAGCTCGGCGGCGAGCACCGGCACCACGTTGCCGTCCGGATCAAAGCCGGCGAGAGGCTCGTAGAAGATGCGGGAGGCGTCCTGATCCTTGGTGCCGGTGGCGAAGTGCGGATTGAGGAGCGTGGGCGCCTGCCACCACAGCATCTTGAGCGCGCCGCCCCCGCCGCGCTTGGTGGGCACGAAGCTCGTGCCCTGTGCATGCGCGCGGGGCACGCCTCCGGCGGCGAGCATCTGGACAGCCAGCGGCGCGGTGAGGCCGAGGCCGACCATGGTCTGCACGAAGGCGCGCCGGCTCAGCCGTCCGGCCTTGACGTCGGCGATCAATGCGCGAAGGGCATGCTCGTCCATGTGGGACCCCCTCCGGGTGGGTTACGCCCTTATACGGGCGCCCTCCGATGGTGTCAAGAATCCGCGCCCCCGCGGCGATGTCAGGGCGCGAGCCAGTCGGCGAGCCCGGCGAGCGTGGGGAAGGTCTGGAGCGCCCGCGCCGGGCTCGACGGCGCGCCGTGCGTGCGGTTGATCCAGGCCGCGGGAATGCCGAGGGCGGCGCAGGGCGTGATGTCGTGATAGTGGCTCTGCGCCGCGTGGACCCACCGGGCGCCGCCGATCACGGCGCGCGCGGCGACGAAATGGGGCGACGCCGGCTTGTAGGATCGAACCTGCTGCGCGGTGATCACGATCTCGAAGCTCGCGGCAAGAAACCGCGCGCTCCACACGAGGAGGTCGTCGTCCACGTTGGAGAGAATGCCGAGACGGTAGCCCGCGGCGGCGAGGCGGCGCAGCGCCGCGTTGGTGTCGGGGAACTGCGGCCACGCGGGCAGGCTCTCGGCGAGGAAGCCGGCGCGCTCGGCGGGGAGCGGCCAGGCGAGCCGAGCCGCGACCCGCCGCGCCGTCTCCGCGAGGATGTCCCGATAGAGGCGGTAGCCTTCTTTCTCCACCGCCGCCTCCACCTCCACGTAGAGGCCCACCGCCGCCGCGGTGTCCACGGGGTGGCCGATCTTCACCGCCTCCGCCGCGAAGGCCTGGCCGATGCCACCCTCCCAGTCGATGAGGGTGCCGTAGCAGTCGAAGGTGACGACGTCGTAGAGGCGTTCGACCATGGTGTCTCCTCGGTGCCGGGCTGCCGCGGCCCGCTCAGCCCTCCATGCGCCACTGGGCGATGTTCCAGAGGTTGGACTCCCAGGGCGAGATCTCGACCCCGCGCAGCCGCGCGGAGACCGCGGTCGCGTCGTTGCGCCAGAGCACCGGGATGACCACGACGTTCTGGACGACCAGATCGTTCATCTTGATGAAGAGGGCGGCGCGCTTCGCGGGATCCATCTCGCCCTCGGCGGCGCGCCACAGTCGGTCGTACTCGTCGCTCCGCCAGCGGCCCGAGTTGCTGAGCGACCACTTGTTCTCCTTGGACGCAATCTGCCACGACGTGAAGCGCTCCATGTAGAGCTGAGGGTCGGGCCGGCCCATGAGCTGCTGGTACATCTGCAGGTCCGCGTAGAAGTGCCGGACGGTGTCGGGATTCGCCGCGTCGGACGAGAAGTACGCGGAGGCCACCACCGACTTGAGCTCGACCTCGATGCCGGCCCGCGCGCAGGCCTGCTTGACGATGGCCTGTGTCTTCTGGCGCGGGGCGTTGGTGGAGGTCTGGAAGAGGAGGCGGAGCCGCCGCCCGTCCTTGACGCGCACCCCGTCTGTCCCCCGCTTCCACCCCGCCGCGTCGAGCGTGGCGCTCGCGCGCTCGACGCTGAACTCCCATCGGGTGTTCGGCGAGCGGAAGCGGAGGGGCGCCACGAGGAAGTTCGGCGTGGTCTCGCCCTGGCGGCCGTAGATCTCCTGCTGGATCGCGCCACGGTCCACCAGCATCGCGAGGGCGCCCCGCACGGCGGGGTCGGTGAGCAGGGGATGCGTGGTACGGGCGCTCGCCCGCTCGCCGTCCACCTCTTTCCACGGGTCCGAAAAATTCAGCTCAACGAACTCGGTGCTGCTGCTCGACGTGAAGAGTACCTTGCCCTTGGCATTGACCTCGAGACGACGGAGCAGCTCGTCCTCCACCTGCATGTTCCACGCGAAGTCGTACTCGCCGGTCTGGAGCACCGCGCGAGCGGCGGAGGCGGCGTCGCCGCCGCCCTTCATCTCCACGGTGTCGAACCAGGGCCGCCCCGTGGTGTGGTAGCCGGGGAAGCGCTCCGCGCGCACGGTGTCGCCGGGACGGAAGTCGACGGCACGGAACGGCCCCGTCCCCAGGGGCTTGAGATTGGCCGGCGCCTCGCGCGACGCGCCGCCGCGATGGCGTTCGAAGACGTGGCGCGGCAGGACCACGCCGGCGGCGCCGCAGAACGGGATGGCCCAGAAGGGCACGGGCCGCTTGAAGAGCACGCGGAACGTCTGGTCGTCGAGCTTCTCCACGCGCTCGAGGTCCCGGTAGGCGGAGATGGAGGTGGCGGCGGTCGCGGGATCGGCCGCGTATTCCCACGTGAACACGCAATCGTCGGCGGTGAGGGGCCGCCCGTCGTGCCACGTGACGCCCTTCTTCAGCCGCCAGCGCACCCAGGTGCCGTCGCGCGCCAGCCCGCCGTTGTCGCGGGTGGGCAGCTCGGCGGCGAGCTGCGGGACGAGGTTGCCCTCGGGGTCGAACGCGGCGAGCGGCTCGTAGAAGAGCCGGGCCGCCGCCGCGTCCTTCACGCCGGTGGCCAGATGCGGGTTCAGGATGGTCGGCGCCTGCCAGTACAGGAGGCGCAGGGGACCGCCGCGGCGCGCGGCCGCCGGCGGCGCCTGCGCGCGCGCCGGGCGGGGCGGCAGGAGCTGAGCGGCGAGGGGCGCGCTGATGCCGAGGCCGGCGAGGATCGCGAGAAAGCGCCGCCGCCCGAGCCGTCCCGAGGTCACGTCATGGGCGAGAGCGCGGAGCGCGGGCGCGTCCACGACGACGCCCTAGCGCGCCCGGGCGCCGAGCATGCTGACCGCCACGTCGATCGCCTCCATCATGCTCTCGGGATTGGCGATGCCTTTCCAGGCCCGGTCGAACGCGGTGCCGTGGTCCACCGACACGCGGAGGAAGGGAAGCCCCACCGTGACGTTGACGCCGGACAGTCCCGTCCACACGCCGGTCTTCTGGTCGAACGTGAAGCCCAGCGTCTTCACCGGCACGTGGCCCTGGTCGTGGTACATCGCGACCACGATGTCGAACTCGCCACCGCGGGCGCGCGAGAAGAGCGTGTCGGCGGGCAGGGGCCCGTGGACGTCCAGGCCCGCGCGCCGCGCGGACTCGATGGCGGGGCCGATCTCCCGCTGCTCCTCGTCGCCGAAGAGTCCCTCCTCGCCGGCATGGGGGTTCAACCCGCACACCGCAATGCGCGGGCGCGCGACGCCGAGGAAGTTCATGGTCTCCTGGGCGAGCGCGATGACGCGGCCCACGCGCTCGCGGGTGCAGAGCTCAGGGACGCGCCGCAGGGCCACGTGGGTCGTGACGTGGATGACGCGCAGCTCCTTGCCCATGAGGAGCATCGCGAAGTCCTTGGTGCCGGAAAGCTTGGCGAGGATTTCGGTGTGCCCCGTGTGCTGATGCCCGGCGGCGGCCAGCGCCTCCTTGTTGATGGGCGCGGTGACCATCCCGTCGATCGCGCGGCGCTGACAGAGCCCCACCGCCGTCTCGATGTAGGCGTACGCGGCACGGCCCGCTTCCGGGCTGACCGCGCCGCGCGGAAGGCTCGCCATGTCCACGTTCGCGAGGTCGAGGCATTCCACGGTGCCCGGCGCGTAGCGGCAGTCCTCCACCGCCTTCACGCGGTGGAGCGTGAGCGGGGCGTGGAGGAGCTCGATGGCCGCGGCGAGGGCGTCGCCCGCGCCCACCACCACCGCGCGGCAGGACGCCGCCACCTCGGGCACCGCGAGCGCCTTCACGGTGATCTCCGGGCCGACCCCGGCGGGGTCGCCCATGGTGATGCCGATGCGCGGCGCGTGCATGGTCATGATGCGGCTCCTCCCAGAAGCGTGAGAAAGAGATCGGGCGCGCCGAAGCCGCCGGCCTTGGTGAGGAACGGCACGCGACGCGCGGCCGAGCCGGCGCCCAGCGTGAGCGTTCCCAGGGCGAGCCCGCTGGCCGGGGCGCCGGCGAGATCGAGCCGCGGCGTGCCCAGCGCGCCACCCAGGGCGGCGATCGTCGCGAAGGCCGTCTCGCCGCCGGTGACGGCGAGGAGATCGACGGCGGTCTCCGCCACCACGCCCGCGACCGCGCGGGCCAGCGTCGCGGCGACGGTCTGCGGCTCGAGGGCCGGCGCGTCCGCGAACGCGAGGAAGGCGGCTCGACCCGCGCGCAGCGCGCGCGACACCGCGGCCAGATCGGACGAGCGCCCCGCGTCGAGCCACACGCCAGGCACCCCCGCCGCCTCCAGCGCGCGCGCCTGAGCATGGCTCGCGGGATGGCGGCTCCCTACCACCCAGAGCCAGGCGCCGGGGCGAGGCAGGGAGGCACGCGGCGCCGGATAGTCGAGCGCCGCCGCGAAGGCGCGCCCGAGGCCGGCCGAGCCCGCGACGAGGAGATCCGGGCGGCGCGCCGCCGCACGCGCCAGCACGTCGAGGTCGGCGTCCGACTCGGCGTCGGCGGCGATCACCGCGCCGCGCGCGGTGGCCAGTCGCTCGCCGACCGCGTCCGCGCCCGCCCGCACCTCCGCCAGCGGCAGCCGCTTCACCGGCCGTGTGAGCGCGGGCTCGAGCATCGCCACGAGTTCGGAGGTCGCGCCGGGATAGTGACGGTCGCGGCCGACGGGGGACTCGTGCGCGAGCGCGCCGTCCACCCAGAGGCGCCCGTCGCGCACGATGCGGCCCTGGGCGGGGAAGGCGGGACAGAGGAGGGCGCCGCCGCACCAGCCGCCGGCCTCGAGGAGGCCCTCGAGCTCCGCGCCCACCGGCCCGCGCATGGTCGAGTCGACCTTCTTGAAGGCGCGGCCGCGCTCGAGCCGCGAGGCCAGTCGCGCGGCGGCGGCACGGAGGCGGCGGCCGGCCTCCGACGCCGGCAGGGCGCGGCTCTCGGTGTCCACGGCCACCACGGGCGCCTCGCTCGCGGTCAGCGCGGGCTCGGCGATCACCCCCACCGCGCCGCGTCCGGCGAACAGACAGCCCGTGTCACAGGCCCCGGTGAGATCGTCGGCGAGGACGGTGACGGCCATGCGTATCCTGCACCCTATCACACGGGCCGGGGCGCCCGGACGGCGCGCCGGTGCCGTGTATACTGCCGCTGTGTCACGCCTCTTCGCCTCGCTCGCCGTGCTCCTAGGACTCCTCGTCCCGGCGTTCGTACCCGCCAGCGAGCCGGCCAAGGAGCTCGAGCTGGCGCGCCCCGCACGCGCGCAGACGGTGCAGCCCTTCGAGGTCGCGACGCCCGAGGGGGGCACGGTCTCGCTCGCCGAGTACCGCGGCCGCGTGGTGCTTCTCAACTTCTGGGCGACGTGGTGCGAGCCCTGCAAGGAGGAGATGCCCGCGATGGAGCGGCTCTACCAGAGGCATCGCGCGCAGGGGCTCGTGGTGCTGGCGCTCTCCAACGACTCCGAGGGCTCGACGCAGCGGGTGAAGCGCTTCATCAAGGAGAGCGGCTTCACGTTTCCGGTGGGGCTCGATCCGCGCCTCAAGGTGGCGAGCCTCTACCGGGTGCGCGTCCTGCCCTCGAGCCTGGTGATCGACCGCAAGGGCACGCTCAGCTTCATTGCCGTGGGCCCGCGCGAGTGGGACAAGCCGGCAGCCCATCAGCTCTTCGAGTCTCTTCTGAAATGAAGGTTCCCACGTAATGGAATCAGTGGGGATTATCGTTGCGTTTTCGGCCGGCCTATTCTCGTTTCTCTCCCCCTGCGTCCTCCCCCTCTTCCCCTCCTATCTCTCGTTCATCACCGGGATGTCGGTGGAGCGCCTGTCGGGCGAGGTGACCGCCGGCACGCGCGGCCGCGTGCTCGTGCACTCCCTGGCCTTCATCGCCGGCTTCACCGCGGTGTTCGTCAGCCTCGGCGTGTCGGTGAGCGCGGCCGGCCAGTTCCTCCTGGACTACCGCGACTGGATCCGCATCGCGGGCGGCATCCTCATCATCGTCTTCGGCCTCTACATCGCGGGCGTGCTGCGGGTGGGATTGTTCGGCCGCACTGCGCAGCTCCAGATCCGGGAGAAGCGCGCGGGCCTGCTCGGCTCGTTCGCCGTCGGCCTCACCTTCGCCATCGGCTGGACGCCCTGTGTAGGACCGATACTCGGCTCCATCCTCACGCTCGCGAGCAATGACAAGACGGTGGCTCAGGGGACAGGCCTGCTCCTCGCGTACTCCGCGGGGCTCGGCATCCCCTTTCTCCTCTTCTCGCTGGCCCTCGGCGCCTTCCTGCGCTTCTTCAAGCGCTACCGCGTCTTCATCCCCGTGGTCGAGCGCGTGGCGGGCGTCCTGCTGATCGTGGTGGGTGTGCTCGTGGTGTCCAACTACTACATCGCCCTCAACGCGTGGGCGCTGACGCTGACCCCCGAGTGGCTACTCAAGCGGCTCTGACATGCGGGTGAGCGTACGGGTACCCGCCACGTCGGCCAACATCGGCCCCGGCTTCGACGTGCTCGGGCTGGCCCTCGGGCTCCACAACGAGGTCACCGCCGAGGAGAGCGACCGCGTCTTGGTCACGGTCGAAGGTGAGGGAGCGGGGGCGCTTCCCACCGGGCCGAGCAACGTGGTGGCGCGCGCCGTGCGCCAGGCCTTCGAGCTGGCCGGCCGTCCTTTCCGTGGCGTGATGCTCCACTGTGTGAACCGCATTCCTCCCAGTCGCGGCCTCGGGTCGAGCGCGGCGGCGTGGGTGGCGGGCCTGGTGGCCGGCGGCGCGCTGGCGGGCAATGCCTTGTCGCGCGAGGCGCTGCTCGATGCCGCCGCCCGCGCCGAGGGCCATCCCGACAACGTTGCGGCCGCCCTCCTGGGCGGACTCACGGTGTCGTGCGCAAGCGGTGATCGGATCACGGCGATCTCGCTCCCCGTGCCGGCGGCGGTGCGGTGGGTGGTGCTGATTCCGGAGGCTCAGGGCTCCACGCGCGAGGCGCGCGCGGTGCTGCCGCCCACGGTGTCGCGCGCCGACGCGGTGTTCAACCTCCAGCGCGTGAGCCTGCTCCTCGCCGCGCTAGGGGGCGGGCGGCTCGACCTCCTGCCCACCGCGCTCGACGACCGGCTCCACCAGCCCGCGCGCTGGCGGCTCTTCCCCTGGCTGCCCGCGGCGGTAGCGGCGGCGCGGTCGGCGGGCGCCCTCGGCTGCGTCCTCTCGGGCGCCGGGCCTGCGCTGCTGGCCGCGGTGGAGGGCCCGGGCGATGCCGTCGCGCGCGCGATGGAGACGGCCCTGCGCGGCGAGGGCGGGGCCGGCCGTGCGGTGGCGCTGTCCGTCGACGGAACGGGCGCCACCTGCGAGCGCGTTGCTTGACTCCCTCTCCGGGGGGGCAGTACCATGACCTCACGAGATGCCCAGGGGGCCGATGACGTGATCAAAAGCGACGGCTGGATCAAGCGGATGGCCCTCGAGCAGGGCATGATCAAGCCCTTCGAGGACCGGCAGGTCCGAAAGGGCATGATCTCGTACGGCGTGTCGTCGTACGGCTACGACCTCCGCATCTCGGACGAGTTCAAGATCTTCACCAATATCAACAACACCATCGTCGATCCCAAGGCCTTCGACCCACGGTCGTTCGTGGACTATCAGGGCGACGTCTGCATCATTCCCCCCAACTCGTTCGCCCTGGGGCGGTCGGTCGAGTACTTCAAGATCCCACGCAACGTCCTCACGATCTGCGTGGGCAAGTCCACCTACGCGCGCTGCGGCATCATCACCAACGTCACGCCCTTCGAGCCCGAGTGGGAAGGCTACGTGACCCTCGAGATCAGCAACACCAC
>DASTYT010000087.1 GCA_035764725.1 Candidatus Methylomirabilota bacterium
CACTGCTCGTTCTCGGCGCACCACCCGCGGTCGCCGACATCGTGACGGACGCGAACGCCAAGGCCGCCGAGATGGTGTCCCGGCTTCCGGTGACACCGCCCACGGTGCGCATGATGGCCATCGTCCAGGTCTCGGTGTTCGAGGCCGTCAACGCCATTACCGCTCGCTATCCGGCCTACCGGATCACGCTCAGCCCCGCGCCGGGCGCGTCCGTGGACGCCGCGGTCGCGTCGGCGACGCGGACGGCGCTGCTGAAGGTCATGCCGCCCGCGCAGCAGGCCGCAATCGAGGCGGACTACCAGGCCATGCTGGCGTCGACGCCGGACGGGCCCGCGAAGGCGGCCGGCATCGCCCTCGGCGAGCAGGCGGCCAACGCCATCGTCGCGATGTGCGCGGATGATGGCTTCATGGCCGCCGACGCGTATCGCCCGAACGCGGCGCCCGGCGTCTACGTGCCCACCATCTCGCCCGCCGTGCCACACTGGGGCAAGCGCCGCCCGTGGGTCATGACGCGCGGCGATCAGTTCCGACCCGGTCCGCCGCCCGCCCTCACCAGCGCGATCTACGCGCGTGACTACAACGAGATCAAGGCCCTCGGCGCGAAGAACAGCACGGCACGCACCGCGGACCAGACCGCCATCGCGAAGTTCTGGGAGGCAACGCTTCCCGTCGTGTACTGGCCGGTCGCCCGGTCGGTGGCCTCCGCGCCCGGCCGCGACGTGACCGAGAATGCGCGGCTCCTGGCGGTGGCCGCCATGGCCATGGACGACGCGCTGATTGCCATCTTCGACGCCAAGTACACCTACAACTTCTGGCGTCCCGTCACCGCCATTCGCAATGGCGACCTCGATGGCAACGACGCCACCGAGCGGGACGCGGGGTGGACGCCCTTCATCGACACGCCGATGCATCCGGAGTACCCCTGCGCCCACTGCGTCGTGTCCGGGTCCCTCGCGGCGGTGCTCCGGGCCGAGATCGGAACGGGGCCGACGCCTACGCTGCGCGCGACCAGCTACGCCGCGGGTGGCGCCGAGCGCACGTGGCCGAGCGTGGATGCCTTCGTCCAGGAGGTGGCGCTGGCGCGCATCCTGGACGGCGTGCACTACCGGAACTCCACCGAGGTCGGGACCGCGATGGGGACGAAGGTCGGGGAGCTCGCGGTGCAGAGCTTCCCGAAGCCGGTGCGCTGACCCGGAAGGTCTCGCCCGCGCCTACCGGGCCTTGGCCTCCGGGCCGGTCAGCGGCACGTAGTCATACTCGCCGATGCCCTGCAGCACGAGGAAGGTCGCGGAAGATTCGCCCGCGTTCGTGACGAGGTGCGCCCGCCCGGGCCGGACGGTGTAGGTCTCCCCCGGCGCGAGGCGCACCTCTTCCTTCGGGTCGCGCAGGAAGATGCGCAGCCGGCCCTCCAGGACGTAAAACGTGTCCTGCACGCGGGTGTGGTAGTGCCACGGCACCTGCTGCGTGGGCGAGATCTGCAGCTCCGAGATGCGGAAGCCCGGCCGCTCGGCGTGACGCGCCCGGCGCTCGACCTCGTAGAGATGGCTCGAATCCTTGACCGCATTCATGGGCTGGCCTCCCTTGCGTGGCGGCATTGTCTCACGATCGCGGGGTAGAATGTCGCGGTGGACGCGACCCTGGCCGTCATGGTGGAGGCCGCGCGCGCGGGCGGCGCCGTCGCGCGCGAGCGGCAGCGCCGCGGCTTCGACGTCACCATCAAGGGGGACGGGTCGCCGGTGACCGATGCCGATCGCGACGCGGAGGCGGCGGTGGCGCGAGTGCTCGACGCCGCGTATCCGGAGCACGGCTGGCTCGGCGAGGAGACGGGCGGTCGGGGGTCCGCCGGCCGCCGTTTCATCGTCGATCCCATCGACGGCACGCGCAACTTCGTGAAGGGCCTGCCCCAGTGGGCGACGCTGGTGGCGCTCGAGGAGGACGGTGTGGTCACCGCGGGCGTCGTGTATCAGCCCATCATCGACGTGCTCCACGTGGCCCGGCGCGGCGAGGGCGCCTACGCCGACGGCGTCCGCATTCACGTCTCAGCGGTGAGCGAGCTGCGCGACGGCACGCTGCTCCACGGCGCGCTCGGCATGCTGCGCCCGCCGGAGCTCTGGGACGGCTTCCTGCGTCTGGTCGACGCCACCACGTATCAGCGGGGCTTCGGCGACTATCTCTCATTCACCACGGTGGCCGAGGGCAAGGGCGAGGTGGCCCTGACCCCGGGGGTGAAGCCCTGGGACCTCGCCGCGCTGCGCCTCCTCGTCGAGGAGGCGGGCGGCGTCTTTACCGACTTCGAGGGCAAGCCTACGATCTACTCATCCACCGCGTTCGCCACCAACGGGCGGTTGCACGCCGCGGCCCTCGCCCGCTTCAGAGGAGACACGCCATGACACGCGTGACGGAGCTCGACACCCCCGTCGTCACCATCCGCCTCGACATCATGGAGGCGAACATCCGGCGCGTGCAGGCCCTGCTCGACCGGCGCGGCATCGGCAATCGCCCGCACATCAAGACCCACAAGATTCCCGCCATCGGCGTGCAGCAGATGGCGGCCGGTGCCATGGGGATCACCTGCCAGAAGCTCGGCGAGGTCGAGGTGTTCGCGGACGCGGGCGTGGCCGACGACGTGCTCCTCACCTACAACATCCTTGGAGCGGCGAAGGCCGAGCGGCTCATGGCGGCGAACCGCCGCATCCGGCGCCTCACCGTCGCCCTCGACAACGAGGTGGTGGCGCGGGGACTCTCCGAGGCGGCGGCGCGGGCCGGGCAGGATCTTCGCTTCGTGGTGGACTGCGATACCGGCATGGGGCGCACCGGCGTGCAGACGCCGCAGGCGGCCGTCGACCTCGCGCGGATGGCCATGAAGCTGCCGCGCCTTCAGTTCCAGGGCCTCATGACCTTCCCCAGCAAGGATCCCGATACCCGGGTCTTCTTCGAAGAGGCGCTCGGGCTCCTCAAGCAGGCGGGGATCCCGGTGCCGGTCGTCTCGGGCGGCGGGACGCCCGCGCTCGCCACCGTGAATCGCTTCCCCATGCTCACCGAGCATCGCGCGGGCACCTGCGTGTTCAACGACGCGATGGTGGTGTCCACCGGCACGGCGACATGGGACGACTGCGCGATGCGCGTGCGCGCCACCGTGGTGAGCCGGCCCACGCCCGAGCGCGCGGTGCTCGACGCCGGATCGAAAGTGCTCACATCAGACCAGTACTTCATGAAGGGCTTCGGCCACGTGATGGAGTATCCCGAGGCCGCCGTCACCCATCTCTCCGAGGAGCACGCGGTGGTGGATCTGAGCGCCTGCCCCGAGCGTCCGACGGTGGGCGACGTGGTGGAGGTGGTGCCGAACCACTGCTGCGTGGTCTCGAACATGGTGGACGAGCTGCACGGGGTGCGCGGCGGCGACGTCGAGGTGGTGTGGCCGGTCGCCGCGCGCGGCCGGGTGCGCTAGCCCATGACGCCGCGCACCGGCGCACAGCTCCTCGTCCACGCGCTCGTGGGCGCGGGCGTCCGCCACCTCTTCTCCCTGTCCGGCAATCAGATCCTGTCCGTCTACGACGCCACCATCGAGCAGCCGATCTCGATCCTCCACACGCGGCACGAGGCGGGCGCGGTGCACATGGCGGATGCCTGGGGCCGCCTCACGGAGCGGCCGGGCGTGGCGCTGGTGACGGCGGGCCCGGGCCATCTCAACGCGATCTCGGCGCTCTACGGCGCGCTGATGTCGGAGTCACCCGTCGTGCTGCTTTCCGGCCATGCCCCGAAGGGTCAGGCGGGGCGCGGCGCCTTCCAGGAGATCGACCAGGTCGGCGCGGCGCGCCCGGTGACCAAAGCGGCGTGGCGCGTCGAGAGCGCGGCGAGTATGGGCGAGGATATGACGCGCGCGCTCACCGTCGCCGCCAGCGGGCGCCCGGGGCCCGTGCACCTGAGCTTGCCCGGCGATCTGCTCGAGGCGAAGGTGGCGGAGGCGCCGGCCGCCGCGCCCGCCGCGCCGCGGCACGAGCCGACGCTCATCCCCGACGTCACGATCGCGCAGATCCTCGAGCGGCTCGAGTCGGCGCGCCGGCCGCTGATCGTGCTCGGGCCCGCCATGGCCCGCGCCGCGCGCGGCGCCGCCGTCGCGGCGCTCAGCCGCGCCACGGGCATTCCCGCCCTGCCCGTGGAGAGCCCGCGCGGCCTCAACGATCCGTGGCTCCACATGGCCGCGAACATCTTCGCGCAGGCCGACGCGGTGCTGCTCCTGGGCAAGCGCCTCGACTACGGGCTGCGCTTCGGCGACGCGGGTGTCTTCGCCGCCGACCGCCACATCATCCAGGTGGACTGGGACGCCGCCGCGCTCGCCAACGACGCGCGTGTCGCGCTCTCCCTGGTGGCGGATCCCGCGCGCGTGGCCGTGCGTCTCGCCGCCGATGCGACCGGTCGACGGTGGAGGCACGCGGCCTGGGGCGACGAGGTGCGCGCCGCGCGCAACGCCGTGCCCCCGGGCTGGGCCGCGCTGCGCGCCGCGACGTCACGCTCCATTCATCCGCTCCGCGTGGGCGCGGCGCTGCAGCCCCTGCTCGATCGCGGCGCCATCCTCGTCGCCGACGGCGGCGAGTTCGGCCAGTGGATACAGGCGGGCTGCGAGGCGCGCACCCGTCTCATCAACGGCCCCTCGGGCTCGATCGGCAGCGCGATTCCGATGGCGCTCGGCGCCAAAGCCGCGCATCCCGACAAGCTCGTCATCGCCGCGCTGGGGGACGGCACGTTCGGCTTCCACGCCTTCGAGCTGGACACGGCCGTGCGCCACGGTCTCCCGATCGTGACGGTAGTGGGCAACGATGCGCGCTGGAACGCCGAGCATCAGCTCCAGCTCCAGCACTACGGCGCCGAGCGCACCGTGGGCTGCGAGCTGCGCCCCACCCGCTACGACCAGGTCGCGGTCGCCCTCGGCGCCCACGCCGAGCACGTCGAGTCCCCGGGGGATCTGGACGCGGCGCTGGAGCGCGCGATCGCAAGCGGACGCCCCGCGGTGATCAACGTGATGATCGACGGCGTCCCCGCGCCGACCTACCGCTCGGGGGCCGGCGCGCACTAGCGCTACCGCGAGACGGTCAGGCGCTCGCGTCCGTAGTTGTCCGCGTCCACCCAGGGCTTGCCCTCGGCGAAGCGGGAGGCGCGGAAGGGTGTGAGGTCCATGAGCGCCGGCTTGCCCTCGGTGACCCACTCGGCGAGACAGCGGCCGATGGCGGGAGAGGTCTTGAAGGAGGTGCCGGAGTCGCCCAGCATCACCCAGAGGCCGGGCACGGACGGGATCTGATCGATGATGGCGCGCCCGTCCTGGGACATCATGATCATCCCCGCCCAACCGCCCCGCATGGTCGCCTCCGCGAACGCGGGGAGGCGCGCGGAGAGCCTTTCGCGGCAGAGGGTGACGTAGTCCGGGTCCACGCTCTCGCTGTACTTCTCGGGATCACCATGGGAGGCGCCCAGCTCCACGCCGATCAGCGTGGACGCCGCGCCCTCCGGTCGTATCCACGCCTCGTGGGTGTCGTCGCTGATCACGCAGTGGCGCCGGGTGAAGCCGGCGGGCCAGCGGAAGATGGACACCTGGATGCGGAAGGGCTGGAGCGGCAGGCTGATCCCCAAGGGCTCCAGCAGGGTGTGCGCCCAGGCGCCGGGGACGAGCACCACCGCGGGCGTGTCGATGCGCCCGGCTGTGGTCTCCACGCCGGTAACGCGGCCGCGCTCAGTGACGATGCGCGTCGCCTCGCAGTGGGTGCGGATCTCGACGCCGAGGCGCCGGGCCGCCTCCGCGAGCGAGAACGTGGTGGCGTTCGGGTCGGCATAGCCCGAGTCGGGCTCGTAGGCGGCGCCGCCGATGTCGTCCAGACGGCACTCCGGAAGGATCTCGCGCACCTCCTCGGAGGTGATCACGCGGGTCTTGATCCCGATCGTCTGCTGGGCGGCGACGTTACGCTCCAACCTATCGCGATGTCCGCGGGCCACGAGCTTGAGATAGCCGAGGCGCTCGAAGCCGCAGTCGCCGCCCACCCGATTCTTCCAGTCGTGGAAATACTTGAGGCTCTCGTGGGCCAGGCGGGACTCGTGGGGGTTGGTGTAGTGCATGCGGACCAGCGAGCCTGACTTACCGCTGGCCCCGGCGCCCAGGTGGCGTCGCTCGACCAGGATCACGCGCTTGGCGCCCCGCTCGGCCAGGTGAAAGGCCGTGCTACACCCATTGACCCCGCCCCCGATGACGACGACATCCGCGGTCTGATTGGCCATAACGCGCGAATTCTCGCATGCTTGACAGGGCGGGGGGAAGGCCCTATAAGGAGGACCACTCGAACCCTTCGGTCCCACGACGCGGATCGGGGGTCCACGCAAGGCTGCGAGCTCAGATCAGCGCTCAATCCCACATTCTCGGTAAGGAGGAACGCAGCATGACAGTAAGCCGTCGAGACCTACTCAAGGGCGCGGCCCTGGCCGGCGCCGCTGCCGCCCTGCCGGGCGGCCTGGCCGCTCCCGCTGCCGCCCAGACCACCCAGAAGCGCGAGCTGGTCGTCGCGCAGGGCGGAGACATCGCCTGGCTCGACCCGCATATGAGCACGTCGTCGAACGACATCCGGATCTCGTTCAACATCTTTGACAACCTCACGAGCCGCCGGCCGGACGGTAAGCTGCTCGCGGGACTCGCCACCGAGTGGAAGCTACAGGGCCAGCAGGCGTGGGTATTCAAGCTGCGCCAGGGGGTGAAATGGCACAACGGTGACCCGTTCACCTCGGCCGATGTCAAGTTCAGCATCGACCGGACTTACGATCCTGCCGCCAAGACCCGCGTGAGCACGATCCTCACCACCATCGAGCGGATCGAGACGCCGGACGCCACGACAGTCGTCATTCATACCAAGAAGCCGGATCCGCTCCTGCCTGCACGCCTTGGTTTTTACGCCGGTCAGATCATGCCCAAGAAGTACTTCGAGTCAGTCGGCGCTGAGACGTTCAACCAGAAGCCCGTGGGCACCGGTCCGGTCCGCTTCGTGTCCTGGACCAAGGACGACAAGGTCGTGTTGGATGCCAACCCCGACTACTGGGGCGGCAAGCCCGATTTCGATCGTCTCATCGTGCGGGCCTTGCCCGAGATGGCGCCGCGGATCGGCGCTCTACTCAAGGGCGAGATCGACATTGCCACCCAGGTGCCGCCGGACCAAGGGGAGCGGGTGCGGGGTAATGCGAGCACCACGGTGGCGGGCGCGCTCTACGGCGGCCTGTACGTCCTCGCCGTGAACAGCAAGGTGAAGCCCCTCGACAATCCGCTCGTGAAGCAGGCGCTGTCGGTCGCGATCGACCGCGACGCGATCATCAAGGAGCTCTGGCGCGGTCGCGGCATCGCGCCGAGCGGCCCCATTGCCAAGGGTGACAACCATTTCGATGCCTCGCTGCCAGCGCTTGCCTACAATCCCAAGGAGGCGCGGGAGCTTCTGAAGAAGGCCGGCTACAAGAATGAGGAGATCGTGATCGAGACGACCGCCGCCTACATGGCGGGGGACAAGCCGATGTCCGAGGCGATCCAGGCCATGTGGAAGGACGTCGGCGTGAACGCCAAGGTGGAGGTCTTCGAGTACTCGGTGCGAGCGCAGAAGAATCGCGACAAGACGTTCAAGGGGCTCTGGTGGTCCGATCCCACCTCCACGCTCCGCGATCCCGACGGCATGATGTGGCGCCTCCTTGGCCCCGGCGGTCCCCAGGACTACTGGCGGCATGCCGAGTGGGACGAGCTGGGCAACGCCGCGCGGTTCTCCGTGGACGAGAAGTTCCGCGGGGAGGCTTATAAGAAGATGACCAAGATCTTCCTCGAGCACTTCCCATGGATTCCGGTGATCCAGCCGTACGAGGATTACGGCCTGCAGAAGTACGCGGAGTGGACGCCGGACCCGCTGCAGCAGCTCGAGATTCGACGCTTCAACTTCAAGTTCCGCCGGGCCTAGCCCTGCCCTCCCCTCCCTCTCCCCCTGGGGAGAGGGAGGGCGAGGGGTCTCGCATGCGCACGTTCCTCCGGTTCTTCGCCAGCCGCGCGGGGCGCGCGATCGTCGCGCTCTGGCTCGTCTCCACCGTCGTCTTCGTCGTGATGCGTCTCTCCGGAGATCCTACCCCGCTGCTCTTGCCTCCGGACGCGCCGCAGAGCGAGATCTTCCGCCTGCGTGCCGAGCTCGGGCTGGACCGTCCGCTGCCGGTGCAGTACGCGGTGTTTCTCGGGAACCTCGCCCGCGGCGACTTCGGCCAGTCCATCCGGTTCAAGGGGTCGGCGATGGCGGTCGTGACCGAGCGCCTCCCCGCCACGTTCGAGCTGGGCCTCGTGTCCTTCGCGGTGGCCGTGATCGTCGCCATTCCTGTCGGACTTCTTTCGGCCGTTTACCGGAACCGGCTGATCGACCATCTGGCGATGGGTGTCGCCCTCGTCGGCCAGGCCGCGCCGACGTTCTTCATCGGTATCCTCTTCATCCTGCTCATCTCGGTGAAAGCGGGTCTCTTGCCCACCTCGGGCCGCGGAGACTGGCGTCATCTCGTCCTCCCCGCGGTGACGCTCGGCCTCTTCGCGATGGCATCCATCGCCCGCCTCACGCGCTCCGCCATGCTGGAGGTGCTGCGGGCCGACTACATCCGGACCGCGCGCGCCAAGGGGCTCGCCGAACTGCTCGTGGTCGTCAAGCACACGCTTCGGAACGCGGCGATCCCCATCATCACGATCACCGGGCTTCAGTTCGGCGGGCTGCTCGCCGGCGCCGTGGTCACGGAGACGGTGTTCGCGTGGCCGGGGATCGGCCGGCTCGCCATCCAGTCCATCTATAATCGCGACTACCCGGTCGTGCAGTGTGTGGTGCTCCTGTCCGCTGCGCTGTTCGTCGTGATCAACCTCGCAATTGACGCGGTCTATGGACTCCTCGATCCCCGTATCCGCGTCCGCTGAGCTCACGGTGGCCACCGCGTCGGCGAAGGCCGGGCGCCTCGCCCGACGCGCGCGCTGGCTCACCGCCGGAGGCGTCGGCTTCATACTCCTCCTCGTGCTGATGGCGGTGGCCGCCCCGTGGCTCGCGCCTCACGATCCCACCAGGCAATCGTTGCGGGCGCGGCTGGTTGCCCCAACCCTCGAGGCGGCGGACGGGCGTGCCCACCTCATGGGCACGGATCATCTGGGCCGCGATGTACTGTCGCGGATGATCTATGGCTCTCGGGTGTCGCTGCTCGTCGGATTCTCCGCCGTGCTCGTGGGAGGCCTCGTGGGCTCGGCCCTCGGCATCCTCGCCGGCTTCCGGGGGGGCTGGGTGGACACCGCGATCATGACCGTCGCGGACGCGCAGCTCGCGTTCCCGTTCATCCTGCTCGCCATCGGCATCATCGCCGTGCTCGGCCCGAGCTTCGTTACCATCGTGGTGGTGATCAGTCTCGCGGGTTGGGTGGGCTACGCGCGCATCTTGAGATCCCAGGTGCTCGGACTTCGCTCGCGTGAGTTCGTGGACGCCGTCCACGCCCTCGGTGGCTCCGTGCTCCGCATAGTGTGGAAGCACGTGGTGCCGAACATCCTCTCGTCGATCGTCGTCGTCGCCACGCTGGAGCTGGGGCGCGCCATCGTGCTCGAGGCCACCCTGTCGTTCCTGGGACTGGGGATTCAGCCACCCACGCCGTCCTGGGGCGGCATGGTGCAGGAAGGGCGCGAGTATCTGGACAGCGCTTGGTGGATCTCGACCTGCCCCGGGCTAGTGCTGATGGCGGCGACCATCGTGGTGAGCCGGACCGGCGACTGGCTGCGCGATCTCCTCGACCCCACGCTGCGGGGCGAGTGAGGGCCGGCCGGCCATGGCCTGGTCCCTGCGACTGGTCGAGCACCGGCTGGCCGCCGGCGCGCTGCTCTCGTTCACCGCCGGTCCCCGCGTGATCTTCGTGCGGTCGGGTGCCCTCCGCGTGGTCGGCGCCGATCCCGACCACGCCCCCGTGGGCGCGGACGCGGCCGTGTTCGCCGCGGAGGCCAGCGGCGTGCAGTCGTATCGCGAGGTCCTCACCGTGCTCGTGTTCGAGCTCGTGCGGCAGCCGGCGGGCCCGGCGCATGGCCGCGTGCTCCTCGAGCATCCGATCGCGCTCGACGCCGGGCGCCCCTGGGTCATGCGCTGTGACCGCGTGGACTTCGTGCTGGGCGGCATCGCCCCCGCCCACGGGCACAAGGGCGGCGGCATCCGCTGTCTGCTGCGCGGCGAGCTGCGCGTGTCGGTGGGGAAGGCGCCCGGCCGGCTCATGCGTCCCGGCGACGCCTGGTTCGAGAGCGGCCGCGAGCCGGTGGTCGCTCAGGCCTCCGCCACCGAGGAGACGTCGTTCGTCCGCTGCGCCGTCCTGCCCGCGGAGATCCGCGGCCAGCCATCGATCGTCTACGTCGATCCCGCGGAGGGCGCGCGGATGCGGCCGCGGACGTATACCATGTACGTGGACGAGCCCTTCACCCTGGGGAAGCCATGAACAAGATCGAGCGAGTCCGCGCCGCGCTGTCCGGGGGTCCGGTGGACCGTCCTCCGTTCACCGTCTGGTACCACTTCGGGCTCCAGCACGCGCCGGCCGAGCGCATGGCCCAGGCGCACGTCGACTTCTTCGATGCCTACGATCTCGACTGGCTCAAGCTGATGAACGACTATTCCTACCCCATGCCGGAAGGGGTGGAGACCCTCGATCACGCGCGCGACCTCGAGCGGCTGGCTCCGCTCGACCTCGAGAAGACCCCGATGGCCGCCCAGCTGAAAGTCGTCGAGCAGGTGGCGCGGGCCCTCTCCGGCCGGGCCCTCGTGGTCGACACGCTCTTCAACGCGTGGAACACGCTGCGGCGCAACGTGGTGAAGGGCGCGATCGACGAGATGATGCGCGAGCACGAGGTCGGGCTGACGCGTGCGCTCCGCGTCGTCAACGACAACCTGATCGCCTACGCGCGCGCCGCGCTGGCGCGAGGCGCCGCCGGCATCTTCCTCTCCGTGCCCGCGTCCACCGAGTTCGTGAGCCGCGAGCAGTACGAGCGCTACATGCGCCCCTTCGACCTCGAGCTCCTGGAAGCGATCCGCGGGCGGGGCAGCCTCCACGTGCTCCACGCCCACGGCAACCACGTGTTCTTCGACCGGATGCTCGACTATCCGGTGCAGGCGATCTCGTGGGCGGACCAGGACGCGGGGCCCACGCTCGCGGAGGCGCGCCGCCGTACCGATCTGCCGCTGATGGGCGGCATCAGCCACGGCCGCTTCGCCTACGAGTCGGCTGGCCATATCCGCGGGCAGATCAAGCGGTCCATCGAGGACGCCGGCCGCGAGAAGCTCCTCCTCGCCCCGGGCTGCGCGCTCCCGAGCTACGCCTTCCCCGAGCTGATCCGCGCCGCGCACGCCGCCGCCGCGCGGTGAATGTCTACCTCTCCGGCCTGATCGGCTCCGGCAAGACCACGCTGGGCGAGGGGCTCGCCGCGCGCCTCCGCCGGCCGTTCTTCGATCTCGACCGCGAGATGAACGCCGCGCTAGGCCGGAGCTTCCACGACCTCGTACGCGAGCAGGGCTGGCTCGCCTTCCGGGAGCTCGAGTACGGTATCGTGAGGCGGTTCGCCGCCATGGATGGCGCGGTGTGCGCGCTGGGCGGCGGCACCGTGCGTTACGCGTGGAATCGCGACGCGCTCCGCGGCACCGGCGTGCTCGTGTTCCTCGAGGCCGGCCTCGCCACGCTCGCCGCGCGGGTCCGCGCCGCCGATCGGCCCCGGGTGAACCCTGGCGTGTCCCTGGAGGAAGACCTGGCCACGATCTGGGCGGCGGCGGAGCCGCTCTACCGCGCCGCCGATCTCACGTATCGCACCGATCTCGGGGCCACGGTGGAGCAGGAGCTGACCGAGCTGACTGCGCTCCTGCAGGCGCGCGGCGCCTAGAGGCGGGCGGCCAGCGCGGCCACACGCGCGCGCGTCGCCGCGTCGAAGCGCCGCGCGCCGCCCACCGCGCAGTTGTCCTCCATGTGCGCCGCGCGGCCCGTGGCGGGAATGCTCACCGACACGCGCGGGTCGCTCACCCCCCAGTTGAGGAGAGCCTGCGCCCAGGTGCGGAGCCCGTGCTCGGCGAGGAAACCCAGCTCCCGCGCGGCCGGCGCCCGGCGGGCGAGCGCTCCCTGGCCGAGCGGGCGCATCACGATGACGCCGACCCCTCGCTCGGCGGCGAGGGGGAGCAGGTGGCGCTCCACCTCGCGCTCGTGGGGATTGAGGGGGATCTGGATCGCGGTCACACGCCCGCTCTCGACGATGCGCGCCATCTCGTCGAAGGCGGCCGCGCTGTAGTGCGTGATGCCGACGGCGCGGATCGTGCCCGCCGCGCGCAGCTCCTCCAGATAGGGCAGGTACTCGCGCCATCCGACGAGGTTGTGAATCTGGTAGAGGTCCACCACGCCCCCGTACCAGTCGAGCGCGCGCCGGATCTGCTCGCGCCCCTCGCGGAAGCTGCCCGCCCAGACCTTGGTGGCGATGAGCACGCTCGGCCGGCGGCCATCGAGGGTCTCGGCGAGCACCTGCTCGGCACGCCCGTACATGGGGGAGCTGTCGAAGAAGGTCGCGCCGCCCGTGATCGCGGCATCCGTCACCGCCCGCACCTGGGCGGGCTCCTGCACGTCGAAGGTCTGCCAGGTGCCCATGCCGATGACCGGCACGGTGAGGCCGCTACGGCCGACAGGACGATGCTCCATGGTGGGCGAGAGTGTACACGACGGCCCCGGCCGCCTCTCATCACCTTCTCATCTTGGCCTGTTAGGCTGAAGGCATGGTTCACGAGCTGCCCGCGACCATCAACGTGTTCGGCGGTGCGCCCGTGCCCGCCACCGCGCGCGTGCTGCAGCAGAGCCCCTCCGAGCGCATGACGCGCGTGCTCTCGGCGCTCGGCGTGTGCTGGGGCATCGCCGCCGTCACCGTGTTCATGCCGGTGGCACACTTCTTTCTCGTGCCGACGTTTCTGCTGCTGGGCATCGTGCTCGCGGTGGTGCGCAGCCGCGAGGACGTGCGCCTCCTCGGCGCGCACGGCCGCTGTCCCCGCTGCGGGGTCGAGCAGGACTTTCCGGGCGGCGGACGCTTCCAGGGCGAGCTCGCGCTCGATTGCCCGCGGTGCCACAACCGCCTGACCCTCACCGCGGCGATGGTACCGTTGACGTGAGATGCGCATCCTGGTTGTCGAGGACGAGCGGAAGGTCGCAAGCTTCATCCGGCAGGGGCTCGAGGAGGAAGGCTACGCGGTCGAGGTGGTGGGCGACGGCGCCGCCGCGCTCGAGCGCCTGATCGAGGGGCCCGGCACCGACCTCGTCGTGCTCGACATCGGGCTGCCCAAGCTGGATGGCCTGGGCGTCCTCAAGGCCGCGCGGCAGCAGAAAATCCAGGCGCCGGTGCTGCTGCTCACCGCGCGTGACCGCCTCTCCGACAAGGTGGCCGGCCTCGATCTCGGCGCCGACGATTACCTCACCAAGCCGTTCGCCTTCGACGAGTTCCTCGCGCGGGTGCGCGCGCTCCTGCGCCGGGGGGGCGGCCAGCGGGCCCCCGTGCTGCGCGTCGCCGATCTGAGCCTCGATCCCGCCACGCGCGAGGTCACGCGGGGCCGCCGGCGGGTGACCCTCACCGCCCGGGAGTACGCGCTGCTCGAGTACCTCATGCGCAGCGCCGGGCGCGTGCTCACGCGGCCCATGCTCGCCCAGCACGTCTGGGGCCTCGAGTTCGACCCCGAGAGCAACATCGTGGACGTCTACGTCGGCTATCTCCGCCGCAAGATCGACGGCGAGGGGGAGCCCCCGCTCGTGCACACCGTGCGCGGCGCCGGCTATGTCTTGAAGGAGGAGCCGTGACGCTCCCGTGGGCGCTTCGCTCGATCCGGACGCGCCTCACCCTCTGGTACACCGGTGTCCTCCTCGTCATCCTCCTCGTCATCGGCGGTTTCTCGTATCAGGTGCTGGCCTGGAGCCTGTACCAGGACGTGGATGCCTCGCTGGTCACGGTGGGCCGAGTGATCCGCGACACCGGCTATGCGAACAGCGGCGCCATCGCGGAGGCGGCGCTGCGCGAGCTGCTCGGACCGGAATTCGTCGACAAGTTCTTCCAGCTCCGCGATCCCGAGGGCAATCCCGGCGGCGCCTCGGCCTCGCTGCGGAACCGCCAGCTCCCGCTCACGCCGGTGGCGCGCGCGAATGCCGCGCGGGGCCGCCCGACCTTCGAGACGCTGGAGCTGCCCGGCGGGGAGCGCGCGCGGATCCTGACCCTGCCCGTGATGAACGGCGCCCGGCCCCCAGGGCTCGTGCAGGTCGGCATCTCGCTGGCCCGCGCCGAGGATGCTCTGCACCGCTACCTCATGGTCCTGCTGGCCGCGGTGCCGGTGGGGCTGGCCCTCGCCGCGGTGGGTGGCGCCCTGATCGCGCGGGCGGCGCTCGCCCCCGTCAACGCGATGGCGCGCACGGCCCGTCGGATCACCGCCGAGGACTTGGCCCAGCGGGTGGCCGCGAGCGGCAGCGGCGACGAGCTGGACTATCTGGCCGAGACGCTCAACGAGATGCTGGGTCGCCTCGAGGGGGCTTTCGGTGAGATGCGCCGCTTCGCCGCCGATACTGCCCACGAGCTGCGCACGCCGCTCACTGCCCTCAAGGGCGGGATCGAAGTGGCCCTGCGCGCCGCGCGCTCGCCCCACGAGTACCGGCGGGTGCTCGAGGAGAGCCTGGAGGAGGTCAATCGTCTCATCCGCGCGGCCGAGGACCTCCTGCTGCTGACGCGGGCCGGCCCCGGGCGCGGGCTCGCGCGGGAGCGGCTCAGCCTCGAGCCGATCGTGGTCGACGCCCTGGAGACGGGCGCGCGGCTCGCCCAGGGCACCGGCAACACGGTGCGGCTCGGCGCGGTGGAGCCCGTGGAGGTGGTGGGTGACGCGAGCGCCCTCCGCCGCGCGATCCTCAACCTCGTGGAAAACGCCGTCAAGTACACCCCCGCCGGCGGCAAGGTGGAGATGACGCTCACCCGCGAGGGAGATCACGCGCTGATCACGGTGGCCGACACCGGCGTCGGCATCGCCCCCGCCGATCGCGAGCGCATCTTCGAGCCGTTCGTGCGCCTGGACGCGGCGAGCGCCACGCCGGGCTCGGGGTTGGGGCTTGCCATCGCCCGGGGCGTCGCCATCGCCCACGGCGGCGGGCTCACCGTCGAGAGCACACCCGGCGCGGGCAGCCGCTTCACTTTGCGCCTGCCGCTGGCTTGACACGTCCGCGGCCACTCCCTACCGTGTGGCCGTGGACGAGCTGATCGCGAGTCTCCAGCGCGCCGCCGCCGCGCTCAAGCAGGGCCATCACGACGAGGCGGAGGCGCTGGCGCGCGACGCGATCGCGCGCGATCCCGCGCGCGCGGACGCCCACGCCATCCTCGGTGCCATTCTCACGCAGCGCCGCCGCCCCGCCGACGCGGAGATGGCGTTTCGCGAGGCGGTGCGGCTGGCCCCGCAGTCGGTGCCCGCGCGCCTCGATCTGGGCGATGCCTTGCTCGAGCAGGGCAAGCAGCGGGACGCGGAGGCCGCGTATCGCGAGGCGGCCGCGCTCGACCCGCGCGCCTTTCGCGCGCAGCTCAAGCTGGGTCTGGTCCTCGAGGTTCAGCGCCGCTGGGCCGAGGCCGAGGGGGCGCTACGGGCTGCCGTCGCCCTCCGTCCCGAGCACGCGCTCGCCCACCTGCGTCTCGGGGTCGTGAGCCGGCGGCTCCGGCGTCCCGCCGAGGAGGAAGGCGCTCTCCGCCGGGCCGTCGCGCTGGCGCCGCGGCTCATCGACGCGCATCACAACCTCGGTGTCGCGCTGCTGCGTCAGAGCCGACATGCCGAGGCGGAGGCGGTGCTGCGTCGGGCCGTCGACCTCGCTCCCGGGAATCCCGTGGTGCGGGATGCCCTCGGCCAGGCGCTGGCCGCGCAGGGCCGCCAGGGCGAAGCGGTGGTCGTGTTCCGCGAGGCGCTGGAGCTGGCGCCCACCGCGGTGCGGACCCAGGTGCACCTGGCGCACGCGCTCCGCCGCGAGCGCCGCTGGGCGGATGCCGCACAGGCCTATCGTGCCGCCATCCGGGGCCGGCGCGGCGATGCGATGCTCCACGGCCATCTCGGAGTCACGCTCGCCCACGGCCGTCGCTACGGTGAAGCCGCGACCGCCTTCCGCGAGGCGCTCCGTCTCGATCCGGACAATGCCACCTGGCACGCGCGCTTCGGGCGCGTGCTCGAGCGGCAGGGGCGCTTTCCTGAAGCGGAGGCCGAGTTTCGCCAGGCGATTCGGCTGCGGCCGGGCGACGTCGGATCCCTCCTGGGCCTCGCGGGCGTGTTCCGCCGTGAAGGGCGCTGGGCCGAGGAGGCGGAGGCCTATCGGACCGCCCTCACCCTGCGGCCCGACGATCCCAACGTGCACTACGACCTCGGGCTCGCCCTGTCTGCGCAGGGCCTCGACGGGGAGGCCGAGGCCGTCTTCCGCGCCGCCGTCGCGATCGAGCCCGCCACCGCCGATTTTCACGTGGAGCTCGGCATCGCGCTGGGCCGGCAGGGCCGGCACGCGGATGCTGAGGTCGCGCTCCGCGAGGCGATCCGCCTCGACCCGCGCGACATCGTCGCCCGCGGCAACCTCGCGGTGGGGCTCGGGCGCCAGGGCCGGTTCGCCGACGCCGAGACCGTGTATCGCGACGCGCTGCTGATCAAGCCGGCGCACCCGGCGCTCCAGCGCGGACTGGGCGTCGTGCTCTATCTCCAGGGCAAGTACGGGCCTGCGGAGGTCGCGCTCCGCGAGGCGGTGCGCCTCCGGCCCGGCTACGCGAAGACCCATGCCGATCTCGGCGAGATGCTGGTCGAGCAGGGACGGCTGGCAGAGGCCGCCGAGTCGTTCGGTCACGCCATCGAGGCGCGCCCAGAAATCGCCTCGGCGCATCGCGGGCTCGGGGGCGTACGGCTCGCCCAGGGCAAGCTCGGCGAGGCGGAGGCCGCGTACCGCGAGGCGCTACGGCTCCGGCCCGACGAGGGGCAGAACCACTTCAATCTCTGGACGGTGCTGGAGCGCCAGGGCAAGGACGCGGACAGCGAGGCCGCCTATCGCGCGGCCATCGCGCTCAAGCCCGACTTCGCGGAAGCCCACGCGCGTCTGGGCTCGGTGCTGCTTCGCCTGGGCCGTCCCGCGGAGGCCGAGGCCGCCTACGCAGCAGCGGTGCGCCTGCACCCCGACGACCGCCGTTTCCGCAGCGCGCTCGACGCCGTGCGGCGGCGCCTCTATTCATAGCCGGCGCCGCTAGCGCGCGGAGCCCTCGATGGCCGAGATGCGGCGATAGCTCACCCCAACCTTCTGGCTGTCGGCGTCGAGGAGCAAGAGGCCGTTCTCGGTGATCTGGCTGAGGGTGCCGACGATGGGCTCCCGGGCGTTTCGCACCGAGACGGCCACCCGGCGACCGAGATGGGGCCGCGCCTCCAGCTCCCAGACCGCCCGGAGCTGCTCGACCGCGGCCGCCATCATGTCGGTCTCGCGGATCGGCTCGACCTCGCGGATGGCGCCGAAGACGGGCAGGTGGAAGTCCGCCTCGACGGGGGCGCGCCCCGCGGGCGCGGCGACCTGATGCTCCTGCGCCGCGCGGAGGATCTCCGCCATGCGGCCGGTCATGGCCCAGAAGAGATAGAAGCCGATGAGGATGGCGCCCAGGGACAGCGCCAGGTTCACGAGCACCTTCGGCTGATCGAGCGTGCGCAGGCTGAGCAGCGTGTCGAGGTACAGGAGCAGCGGGAGGACGGAGACGAACGCGAAGACGACGATGGCGGCGCGCTGTAGCGTGTATGGACGCGGCTGGTTCTCGGCCGGCTCCATGTCTCAGACTCTAACGCCGGCCCCCGTCAGTTCGGATGCTTTTTGGCGTGCTAGTATCGCCTCGGGAGGTACCGAGTGGGCGCTTCACGACGCGAGCTGCGCGCGCTGCGCGGGTTCATCTTCGATCTCGACGGCTGTGTCTGGACGGGCGACGTGCTGGTCCCCGGGGCGGCCGAGGTGCTCGCGATGCTGCGAGAGCAGGGTCGTCGGGTCTCCTTCCTCACCAACAACTCCGGCGCCCGCTCCGCGGGGCTCCAGGCCAAGCTCGAGCGGCTCGGCGTTCAGGCGGCGAAGGACGAGGTGTTCACGCCGCTGGAGATCCTGAGCGAGGTGATCGTGAGCCGCTGGGGCCTTGCCCGCGTGCTCGCCATTGGCGGGGAGGACCTCGGGGGAGCGCTCCTCGAGGGCGGTCACGAGCTCCTGCCCACGGATCGCTACCGCGAGGCCCAGGTCGTGGTGGTGGGTCGCGATGCCGGCTTCTCCTACGATCGCCTCACCGCCGCCGCCCGCGCCATCGCGGGGGGCGCTCACTTCATCACCCCCAACCTCGACCCGCGCCTGCCCCTCGAACGCGACGACTTCCTGCCCGGCTGCGGCGCGGTGGTGGAGTCGGTGGCCACCGCCGCGGGGGCGCGGCCGCTCGTCATCGGCAAGCCGGAGCCGCCTCTCTTCGAGCTCGCGCTGGCCCGCATGGGACTGAGCGCCGAGGAGGCCGCGATGGTGGGAGACAGCGTGGACTCGGACGTGCGCGGGGCGCGGCGGGTCGGGATGACCGCGATCCTGTTCGCGCCGCAGGGCGGGCCCGATGGCGTCGCGCACTTCATGGTGAAGTCCATGGCGCAGCTGAGACGTCTGCTCGCCGACAAGTGAGCCGCGTCCTCCTACACTCGGGGGGACCCCTCGGCCCCGAGGGCCGCCGCGAGATCGCCGCCTTCTTCGGCGCCGCGCGGCACGTGGGCTTCATCACCTCGGCGAGCCTCCACGACGAATCGGCCTACTTCGCCCGCGTGCGCGCGGCCCTGGCGCCCCCGCCGCCGGAGGGCGCGGGGCTCGATCTGGTCCACATCCGCTGGAACGCGCGACCGTTGCCCGCGCTCGCTGGCGTGGAGGCGGTGTTCATGGGCGGGGGCAACACGTACGCGCTGCTGATGCGTCTCCGCCGCTCGGGGCTGCTCGCCGCCATCCGCCGCCGGGTCCGTGCGGGCATGCCTTACGCGGGGGCGAGCGCGGGATCGAACGTGGCCGGGCCCACCATCCTCACCACCAACGACTGGAACGTGGTGGGCCTCGCGCGCTTCGACGCGCTCCGCCTCGTCGGCTTCAACATCAATCCCCACTACAAGGAAGCCGATCCCATGATGGCGCCGGGCAGCGAGACGCGCGACGACCGCATCCGTGAGTACCACGTGGTGAACCGCAATCCCGTGGTCGGGCTGGAGGAGGGCGCGCTGGTGCGCGTCGAGCGCGGCAAGGCGACCGCGCTGGGCACCGCGCGCATCAAGATCTTCCGTCACGGCACCCCGCCAGTGTGGTATGCAGCGGGGGAACACCTACCCGTGAGGTAGGCGGCCTCTTGATGGCCGGATTCTCTTCCCCGCCCACGTTCCCTCGACGATGGAGCCAACATCGGACCGCTATCGCGATGAAACGAGACCCTCCGCGTAGGAAATCGGCTTCCCGGCGCCTTCCTCCTCGACGCGCGCCGGCCGCCACGCCCACCGCACGTGTCGAGCATCTGCCGGCGCCCTCTGGGAGTCCCGGGTTCCCGATCGTCGGCATCGGTGCCTCCGCGGGTGGGCTCGAGGCCTTCAGCCAACTCCTCAGGGCGCTCCCCACGGACACCGGCATGGCCTTCGTCCTGGTTCAGCACCTGGACCCGCAGCACGAGAGCCAGCTGTCCGAGATCCTCGCCAGGACGACGGCGATGCCCGTCCTGACGATCACCGACGGCCTGGGGGTGGAGCCGAACCACGTCTATGTGATCCCGTCGAACACGGACATGACGATCGCGGGTGGTCGCTTCGCGCTCACGCCCCGGGAGGCCGTCGATCGCCACACGCCGATCGATCACTTCTTCCGCTCGCTCGCGCAGGAGCTGGGGGCCCGCGCCATCGGCGTGGTGCTGTCCGGGACGGGGTCCGACGGCACCCTCGGCCTTCGCGCGATCAAGGCGGAAGGGGGCATCGCGTTCGTCCAGGACGAAAAATCCGCGCGCCATCCCGGCATGCCCCAGAGCGCAGCCGCCTTTGCCGACCTCGTCCTGCCCCCCGCGGAGATCGCCGGCGAGCTGGCGAGGATCGGCAATCATTCCTACGTGAGCCCTACGCCACCAGGCGCGGCCCGTCCGGAGGCGTCCGAGGATGGCGCCGACATCAGCGGCGTCCTTCGCGTCCTGCGCTCCGGCACGGGGGTCGATTTCGCGCAGTACAAGGCGGCCGGCGTCCGACGCCGGATCGCCCGGCGCATGCTGCTGCAGCGGATGGACGACCTCCCCGAGTATGTCCGGTACGTGCGCCAGAACCCGGACGAAGCGCGGGCCCTGCACGACGACATCCTCATCCAAGTGACGGGATTCTTCCGGGATCCGGAGGGGTTCGAGGCGCTCAAGCAGAGCGTGTTCCCCAGCCTCGTGACGGAGCGGCCCAGGGAGGAGCCCATCCGGATCTGGGTGGCGGGCTGCGCCACCGGCGAGGAAGCCTATTCGCTCGTGATCAGCCTGATGGAGTTCCTCGGCCAGCAGGACAGCAATCCGCCGATCCAGCTGTTCGCCACCGATCTCAGCGCCGCCGCGGTCGCGCGCGCCCGGGCGGGGACGTTCCCGGCAAGCATCGAGAACGAGGTGTCACCCGATCGGCTGCGGCGCTTCTTCGTGAAGTCGGACGGGCGCTACCAGATCAGCAAGGCCATCAGAGACGCCTGCGTCTTCGCGCGGCACGACGTGACGCGGGACCCGCCGTTCTCGAAGCTCGACCTGATCAGCTGCTGCAACCTGCTGATCTACCTCGGCGCCGCGTTGCAGGAGCGGATCATCCCCATCTTCCACTACGCCCTCAAGCCCACGGGCTTCCTCAAGCTCGGCCCATCGGAGAGCGTCGGGCGGTCTGCCAATCTCTTCTCCGCGGTCGACAAGAAGCACAAGATCTTCGCGCGCAAGCCCGGGCCGTCCGCTCACCTCGGCTTCGGTCTCACCGCGGGCGCGCGCAATGCCACGCCCTCCGCCGAGCAGGACAAGGGCGTGGCCTGGAGCACCGCGGCGGTCGAGAAGGAGGCGGACCGACTCGTCCTCGGCCGCTATGCGCCCGCGGGTGTGATCGTCAACGCCGACATGGAGATCGTGCAGTTCCGCGGGAGGACCGGTCCCTACCTCGAGGCGGCACCCGGCGCAGCGAGCCTGCAGCTCTTCCGGATGGCGCGGGAGGGCCTGACGGTGCCCCTGCGCCGGGCCGTCCAGCGCGCGACCAAATCCGGGAGCGCGGTGAAAACGGACGGCCTCTGGTTGCGGGTGAACGGCGGCGCCCGGGCGGTCGGCATCGAGGTGATCCCGATCGGACCCAAGGAAGGCATGAAGGGCCAGCACCATCTCATCCTGTTCTTCGACGAGCGCCATCGACCGGGCGGCCCCTTGCCGGCCAGGCCGACGCCGACGCCGGCGCGAGGGAAGACGCGAGGCGATCGTCGGGTCACCCAGCTCGCCCAGGAGCTGGCCGCCGCGCGCCAGCAGCTCCAGGCCACCAGCGAAGAGCAGGAGGCCGCCCTGGAGGAGCTGCGCGCCGCCACCGAGGAGTCCCAGTCGAGCAACGAGGAGCTTCAGAGCACGAACGAAGAGCTGGAAACCTCCAAGGAAGAGCTCCAGGCCGCCAACGAGGAGCTCACGACCGTGAACGACGAGCTGAACAGCCGGAACCTCGAGGTGGGTCAGCTCGCCAGCGACCTCGGCAACCTGCTCGCAAGCACCCATGTCCCGATCATCCTGGTGGGGGCCGATCTCCGCATCCGTCGCATGACGTCGGTCTCGGAGCGGATCCTCCACCTCGCTCCCGGCGATGTCGGGCGACCCATCGGAGACATCAGGCTCGGCACGGAGTTCCCGGATCTCGAAGGCCTTCTCCGGGACGTGATCGAGACCCTGACACCCCAGGAGCGCGAGGTCACCGCCCGGGATGGCCGGTGGTATTCGGTTCGTGTGCGGCCGTACCGGACGGTGGACAACAAGATCGACGGTGCGGTGGCCTCCTTCGTCGACATCAACGCGCTCAAGCAGAGCATCGACGAGGCCCGCGCCATCGTCGAGACCGTGCGGGAGCCGCTCGTGGTCCTCGACGACGACCTCGAGGTGGTCACCGCCAACCGGGCGTTCTTCGAGACCTTCCGGGTACGTGCCGACGAGACGGAGCGCCGATCCCTCTTCGAGCTCGGCGATGGCCAGTGGAACATCCCGCAGCTCCGGACGGCGCTGGGCGCGGTGCTGGCCGAGGGCCGCGTCCTGGAGGATTTCGAGGTCCGGCACGACTTCGAGCGCATCGGGCCACGCACGATGCTCCTCAACGCGCGCCGGATGCCGATGGCGGTGGACCGGCCGGCGCTGGTCCTCCTGGCCATCGCGGATATCAGCGAGCGAGCGCGTATCGAGTACGAGCGCGCCAATCTGCTGACTCGAGAGCAGGGCGTGCGCGTCGAGGCCGAGGCGGCGAGTCTCGCCAAGGACAAGTTTATGGCGATCCTGTCCCACGAGCTCCGCACGCCGCTGAACGCCATGCTGGGATGGGCGAGGATCCTGCGCGACCCGAAGCGGGGCAGCGTCGACGTCGCGCATGGCCTGGAAGTGATCGAGCGCAACGCCCTGCTGCAGGTGCGCCTGATCGAGGACCTTCTCGACGTCTCGCGGATCGTCTCC
>DASTYT010000088.1 GCA_035764725.1 Candidatus Methylomirabilota bacterium
CCCGACATCCTGGGCGTGTCCACCGGCGCGGCGTTCGGGGCCGTGCTCGGCATCTATCTCTCGCTCAACGTGATCGCCATCCAGGCCCTCGCCTTCGCGGTCGGCCTCGCCGCGGTGGCCGCGGTCTATCTCGTGAGCGCGTTCCTGCGCCGCCACGACCCGCTGCTCACCCTCGTGCTCGCGGGCGTGCTGATCGGCACGCTGCTTGGCTCCTGCGTCTCGCTGGTGAAGTACCTGGCCGATCCCTACAATCAGCTCCCCGCCATCACCTTCTGGCTGCTCGGCAGCCTCTCGGGCCTCACCGTGCGCGATCTCCTCGCCACGCTCCCGGCCGTCGCCGCGGGCCTCGTGCCGCTCTATCTCCTCCGCTGGCGCATGAACGTGATGACCCTGCCCGACGAGGAGGCGCGCGCGCTCGGCGTCGACACCGGGCGCATGCGGCTCATCGTGATCGCCGCGGCCACCCTCATGACGGCGGCGGTGGTGTCGGTGAGCGGCGTGATCGGCTGGATCGGGCTCCTCGTGCCCCACGCGGCGCGGCTCCTCGTGGGCCCGGACTTCGGGCGGCTGCTCCCCACCGCGATGCTGTTGGGCGGCGGGTATCTTCTCGCCGTCGACACGCTCGGGCGCACGATGGCGGCCATCGAGGTGCCGCCCGGCGTCCTCACCGCGTTCGTGGGCGTGCCGGTGTTCGTCTGGCTGCTCGCGGTCTCGCGCCGGGGCTGGCAGTAGCGATGCGGCTCGCCGTCGAAGACCTGGCCTTCGGCTACCCGGGCAAGCCGGTGGGCGAAGGCGTGAGCTTCACGGTGGAGCCGGGCGAGGTGCTGTGCCTGCTCGGCCCCAACGGCGGGGGCAAGACCACGCTATTCAAGACCGTGCTGAGCCTTCTCGCCCCGCGCTCGGGCACCGTGCGCGTGGACGGCGAATCCGTGGCCGGCTGGGGCCGCCCGCGTCTGGCTCGCACGTTCGGCTACGTGCCCCAGGCCCAGCTGACCGGGTTTCCCTTCACGGTGCGGGAGGTCGTTCTCATGGGGCGCACCGCGCACATCGGCCCCTTCGCGGTGCCGGCGCGCGCGGACCGCGAGGCCGCCGACGCCGCGCTCGCCACGCTCGGCATCGCGCATCTCGCCGAGCGGGAGTACACGCAGATCAGCGGGGGCGAGCGCCAGCTGAGCCTGATCGCGCGCGCCCTCGCCCAGGAGCCGCGCGTGCTCGTGATGGACGAGCCTACCGCGAGCCTGGACTTCGGCAATCAGGTGCGCGTGCTCATCCAGGTCGAGACGCTGGCTCATCGCGGGATCGCGATCATCTTCTCCACCCACGATCCCGATCAGGCATTCCTCTGCGCCCACCGCGTGGCGCTCCTGAGCCAGGGGCGCCTGGTCGCCCTCGGCACGCCGGAGGCGGTGATCACGCCCGAGCGCCTCGGCGCCATCTACGGCGTCAGCGTGGCCATCGCGCAGGTCGAGGGGCCGGGGGGCGGCCGCACGCGGGTCTGCGTGCCGTCGCTCGCCCGCCCGATGGCATACTGATGGCGGCCATGAGCCCGGAGCTCGTGTCGGCCCTTTCGCTGTCGGTGCAGGTCGCGCTGGCGGCCACCCTTCTCAACGCGGTGTTCGGCATCCCCATCGCGTACGTGCTCGCGCGGCGCCGCTTCTGGGGCCACGGGCTACTCGATCTCCTCGTGACGCTGCCGCTCGTGCTCCCGCCCACCGTCACCGGCTACTACCTGATCGTGCTCCTCGGCCGGCGAGGCCTGCTCGGCAAGCCGATCTACGAGGCCACGGGCTGGTCGATCGCCTTCACGTGGTACGCGGCAGTGGTCGCCGCCACCGTGATGGCGCTGCCGCTGCTCGTGCGCACGGCGCGCGCGGCCATCGAGTCGGTGGACCGCGACCTCGAGCGTGCGGCGTGGACGCTCGGGCACTCCGAGTGGCGCACCGCCCTCGAGGTCACCCTGCCGCTGGCGCGGAACGGTCTTGTCGCCGGGCTCGTGCTCGCATTCGCGCGCGCCCTCGGCGAGTTCGGCGCGACGCTCATGCTCGCGGGCAATATCCCCGGTAGGACGACGACGGCGCCGCTGGCGATTTACACCGCGGTGCAGACGGGCGAGCGCGGTGAGGCGCTCCTCCTCGTCGGCCTGCTCACCGCGCTGTCCTGCGTGGTGCTGGTCGCCGCCGGCCGGCTGGGACCGCGCGCCGTATGACCACCCTCGCCCTTCCCCGTCTCCAGGTGCGCCTGCGCAAGCGGCTGCCCAAGTTCGAGCTCGACGTCGAGTGGCGCGCGGGCGACGGCGTCGCCGTGCTGTTCGGCCCCTCCGGCGCGGGCAAGACGGTGACGCTCCAGTGCCTCGCGGGGCTCATGCCGCCCGATGCGGGACGCGTCGTCGTCGACGGGCGCGTGCTCTTCGACGCCGATGCGGGCGTGCGCGTGCCGCCGCAGCAGCGGCGCGTGGGCTATGTCTTCCAGGGCTACGCGCTGTTCCCGCATCTCACCGTGGCGGGCAATGTCGGCTTCGGGCTCCGCGACCGGCCGCGGGCCGAGCGTCAGCGCCGCACGGAGGAAGTCCTGACCCGACTCGGCATCGAGGACCTCGCCGACCGGTATCCGGGAGTCCTTTCGGGGGGCCAGCGTCAGCGCGTCGCGCTCGGGCGCGCGCTCGCCCCCGATCCCGCGCTGCTGCTCCTCGACGAGCCGCTGTCCGCGCTGGACCTGCCGCTGCGGCGCGCGCTGCGGGACGAGCTGCGGACCATCCTCGCCGCGTGGGGCACGGCGGCGGTGGTGGTCACCCACGATTTCACCGAGGCGTATCGGCTGGGCGACCGCATCGTGGTCTACGAGGACGGGCGCGTGATCCAGGAGGCGCCGCGCGCCGAGCTCCTCTGGCAGCCGGCGTCCCGCGCGGTGGCGCGCGTGATGGGCTTGAGCAATGTCCTGCAGGGCACCGTGCTCAAGGCCTCGCCTGACCGCATCCAGTTCCGCTGGCGCGGGCAGACCCTCGAGGCGGTGAACTCGCCGAGCCGCTCGTACCTGCCCACTGCCGACAGCCCCCTGGGGTTCTTCGTGCGGCCCGAGTACGTGCGCCTCATCCGGAAGGACCGCGGCGTCGACGATCCCACGCATCACATGAACGTGATGATGGGCCGGGTGGTCCGCGAGATCGACTTCGGCACCACCTGGACGCTGCAGATCCGGCTCGACGAGCCGGGCGAGCCCGCCCAGGGCGACTTCGACCTGGAAGTGGAGGTACCGCGCCTCGTCTACGAGATCCTCGAGATCGAGCGCGACCGGCACTGGCGCTTCTCGATCCATCGCGGCTCGATCCACGTGCTGCCCTCCTCATGACCAGCGCGCTGGGCCGGCCGGTGGTCGAGGTGGACGGCCTGCGCGTGGCCCACGACGGCCACACCGTGCTGGACGTTCCCGCGCTCGCAGTGCGGGAGGGCGAGACCCTGGGCGTGATAGGGCCCAATGGAGCGGGCAAGTCCACGCTGCTCCGCGTGCTGGGCCTCCTCCAGGCGCCGGATGCGGGCACCGTGCGCTTCCGCGGCGAGGCGATCACCCCCGCGCGCGGCCTCGCCGTTCGCCGGCGCATGGCGAGCGTGTTCCAGGAGCCGCTGCTGGCGGACGCCTCCGTGTTCGAGAACGTGGCGATGGGCCTCCGGTTCCGGGGCGTGGCACGCGCGGCCGAGCGGGGCCGCGTCCTCGCCTGGCTCGAGCGCTTCGGCGTCGCCGCCCTCGTCGCGCGGCCGGCCCGCACGCTCTCGGGCGGCGAGGCGCAGCGCGTGGCCCTGGCACGGGCCCTCGTGCTGGAGCCGGAACTGCTGCTGCTCGACGAGCCCTTTTCGGCCCTCGATCAGCCGACGCGCGAGGCGCTCATCCAGGATCTCCGCGGGGTGCTCCGAGCCGACCGCGTCACCACCGTGCTCGTGACCCACCATCGCGGCGAGGCCCTGGCCCTCGGCGACCGACTGGCGGTGATGATAGGCGGGCGGATTCTGCAGATCGGCCCGGCCGGCGAGGTGTTCCGGGCGCCCGCCCTCGAGGCGGTGGCGCGCTTCGTGGGGCTCGAGACCATCCTCGACGCGCGCGTGGTCGAGGCGGGCCGCAGCGGCGCGGTGGTGGAGGCGGCCGGCCGGCGGCTCCTGGTGGCGGCGCCCGCGGCGCCGGGCGAGCGCGTGCTGCTCGCGCTGCGCCCCGAGGATCTGCATTTGGCACCCCCCGACGCGGATTCCGCCTCCCGCAACTGCCTGGCCGGACGCGTCACCCACGTGATTCCCGCGCCCCTGCACGTGCGCGTGGTCATCGACTGCGGCGTGCCCGTGATCGCGGTGGTCACGCACCGCACCGCGATGGAGTTGGCGCTCGCGCCCGAGATGCCGGTAGCGGTGTCATTCGCGCCCGAGGCGCCGCATCTGCTGCGCGCGGAGGGCACGCCCACGCGCGGCGCGGCGAGCCTTGACACCGCCACGCGCGCGGGGGTATAAGCCGGATTAGAAGCAGGCCCCGCAACACTCGGCCCGCAAGGAATAGCGAGGCAGAGGGAGGCCCGATGGGTGTGCCTGAAGAGTTGATAGTCGTGGTCCCATGCGGCACCCCGCCTCGTAGCACCCGCAGATTTCCACGCCGTTTCTCCTACCTGGGAGGCTCTCCATGCCTGATCCGGAACCGTTGATCGAGCGGCTGACGGCCGACAATCACGAATTCCGCGCCCTCCGCGAGGAGCACAAGAAGTACGAGGAAGAGCTGGTCACGCTCAATGGCCGCGGTTTCCTCTCGGCCGAGCAGCACTGGCGGGTCAGCGAGCTCAAGAAGCTCAAGCTGATCGCGAAGGATCGCATGGAGGCGATGGTCCGACAGGCCCGCGCCTCCGCGCACGCCTGACCGCGCCCCAGGCGTTCGCCGGCTCACATGGGTTCCTCACGGGGGAGCGCGGGCTTCCGCGGTCTCTCCCATCTCACCCCCGCGGGGGACGCACGGATGGTGGACGTCTCCGCCAAGGCGGAGACGGCCCGTGAGGCGGTCGCGCGCGCGACCCTGAAGGTCAAGCCCGCGACGCTGGCGGCGGTGCGAGCGGGCCAGATGGCCAAGGGCGACGTGCTCGGCGTCGCCCGCACCGCGGGCATCATGGCCGCCAAGCGCACGCCCGATGTCATTCCCCTCTGCCATCCGCTCCGCATCACCGGCGTGGACGTGACGTTCGCGCTCGACTCCCGCGCCTCGACGATCACGGTGGAGGCGCGCGTGCGCACCGTGGACAAGACCGGGGTGGAGATGGAAGCCCTCACCGCGGCGGCGGTGGCGAGCCTCACCGTTTACGACATGGTGAAGGCGGTGGATCGCGGCGTCACCATCACCAATCTCCGCCTCATCGCGAAGTCGGGCGGGAAGTCGGGAACTTGGAGGGCGAGGTGAGCAACGGTCTCCGGTGCGAGCCGAGCGAAATCCAGGAGTCGGGCGAGGTGAGCAACGGTCTCCGGTGCGAGCCGAGCGAAATCCAGGAGTCG
>DASTYT010000089.1 GCA_035764725.1 Candidatus Methylomirabilota bacterium
CGGGGTGGGCGTGCGCTACGAGAAGCCGGACGAGCTCGGCTACGCGCACTTCCAGGAGCACATGCTCTTCAAGGGCACGGACAAGTGGGGGCCCGGCTACATCGATCGCGCGGTGGAAGGCGTGGGCGGGCGCTCGAACGCAGTGACCTCGTTCGACTACACGACGTTCTACATCGTGGTGCCGCGCGAGGCCACGGAGACCGCCATCCAGCTGCTCCACGACATGGCCTTCCGCTCCGCCTTCGAACCCGAGGAGATCGGCCGCGAGCGCGACGTCATCTTCGAGGAGGCGCGCATCGAGACCGACAACCCCCGCACCGCCATCGTGCGCCAGCTCTACGGCATGGTGTTCGAGGGCCACCCGTACGGCCGCCCGGTACTCGGCGTGCCGGCGACCATGAACGCGGCCACGCGCGAGCGCCTCAAGGCGTTCAACAAGTACTACTACACCCCCGAGAACATGACGCTGGTGGTAGCGGGGCCGGTGGATGAGCGCGAGGTGCGAGCCATGGTCGATCGCACCTTCGGCCGGGTGCCCCGGCGTGGCTACACAACGCCGCCCGTGCCCGCGCCCAAGCCCATTGTCGGCGTCAAGCGCCGCGACGTGGAGCGGCCCGAGCAGCAGGCTCTGCTCGCGATGGGCTGGGCGGCGCCGCGCTCGGACGATCCCGACGGCTACGCCATCGATCTCCTCGCCTCCATCCTCGCGGGGACGGAGTCGAGCCGCCTCGCCAAGCGGCTCCGCGACGAGGAGCGGATCGTCACGGGCATCACCATGAGCTACGCCGCGCTGGTGGCCGGCGGTATCGTGTCGCTCCGCGCGGAGCTCGAGGCCAAGGACCTCGCGCGGTCCGAGCAGATCATCCTGGAAGAAATCGCGAAGATCCAGGAGAGCGGCCCCACCGAGGAGGAGCGGCAGCTCGCGGTGACCAAGTTCGAGTCCGAGCACGCCTTCTCCGTGGAGACCTCGGAGGGCCTCGCGAACGCGTACGGCGTCGCCGAGACCACATGGGTGCTCGAAGAAGAGCTCCGCTACGTGGAGCGGCTGCGTCAGATCACCCGCGAGCAGATCCGCGACGCCGCCCGGCACTACCTCTCGCGCGAGAACTACGCGCGGCTGGCCTTCATCCCCCGCAAGGAGCGCTGAGCGCCATGCGCCGCCGTGAGTTCCTCGCCACTGCTGCTGGGCTCGCCGCGTGGACCGCGCGGCCCGCCGCGGCCCGCGCGCAGACCACCTCGGCCACCGAGGGCGTCACGCGGACCCGGCTCCCCAACGGCTTCACCCTGCTCGTCCGCGAGAACCCGACCGCGCCGGTGGTGGCGATGTCGCTGATCGCCCGGACCGGCACGCGCTGGGAGACCCCTCGGGAGGCGGGGATCGTCAATCTCCTCCAGCTCATGATCGTGCGCGGCACCGAGAAGATGGACGGCGGCCAGATCGTGGAGGCGGCCGACCGTATGGGCGGGAGCATCGACGCCTACGGCGACTCGGATTACGCCGAGGTCCCCGCCACCGCCCTGTCCCGCTACGCCGCGGGGATCCTCGACCTCGTGGCCGACGTGGCGCTGAGCCCGACCATCCCCCAGAGCACCACCGACGCCGTGCGCGACTTCATCCTGAACCAGATCCGCAATCGCGGCGACAAGCCCTACGACGTGGCGGCGGACACGTTGCTCGCGAGCCTCTTCGGCGACCACGGCTACGCCTGGAGCCCCACCGGCCGCCGCGATGCGGTGGAGCGGATCGATCGCAATGCGCTCATCGAGGAATACCGGCGCTTCTACGTGCCCGGCGAGCTGGTGCTCGGGGTGAGCGGCCGGGTGCGCGCGGGTGAGGTGCTGGACCAGGTGCAGAAGCGCTTCGGCGGTGAGATGCCGGGTCCGCGTCCGCCGCTCCCGCAGGTCACGCTGCCGCCCATGGCCGCCTCCCGCCAGGTGCTCGAGGTGCCGGGCGCCCAGGCGCAGATCCTCTCGGGCGGCCCCGCGCCCAGCATGACCGAGCCCGACCACGCCGCGGTGAAAGTGCTGGGCGCGATCCTCGGCGGCGGGCTGGCCGCGCGCTTCTTCTCCGAGCTGCGCGACCAACAGGGGCTCGCCTACACCACCGGGCTCCTCTATCCCACGCGCGTCGACCGGTCCTACGTGCTCGCCCAGCTCGGGACCGCGCCCGAGAACGTCGAGCGTGCGGAGGCCGCGCTCCGCGAGCAGCTCGAGCGCATTCAGCGCGACCCGGCCACCGCGGAGGAGATCCGGGTGGCCAAGGCCTACATCCTGGGCAATCTCGCCATGGATCGCCGCACCAACGCGCGGCAGGCCTGGTACCTCGCCGCCTACGAGGCGGCGGGCGTGGGGCAGGAGTACCTGGACAAGTATTCGGCGGACATCAAGAAGGTCACCGCCGCCGACGTGCAGCGGGTGGCGCGAAGCTACCTCGCCACGCTCCGCACCGTCATCGTCCGCCCGCCGAAGCCGTAGCGGCGTCGAGCAGCTCCGGGAACGCCCGGAGGATGCGGTCGGGCTTCACCGCGCTGCCATCCGGCAACCCGCGGCCGGGTCCATCGACCCAGGCCGCAGAGAGGCCGAGCCGCTGCGGCGCCGCCACGTCCCACTCGAGGTTGTCGCCGACCATCCACGCGCCGGCGACGGGCACGCGAAGGGTGTCGAGCACGTGCCGATACACCGCCTCGTCCGGCTTGCCCGCGCCGAACTCGCCCTCGATCACGATCGCGTCGAAGTAGGGCGCCAGCTCGTACTGCTCGATCTTGCGCCGCTGCTGGCGCGTGTCGCCGTTGGTGACGAGCGCCATCGGCAGACCCCGGGCACGCAGGCGTGCCAGCGCCTCGCGCACGCCCGGGTAGAGCGCCATCCGCCGCCAGCGGCTCTCCGCATAGGCCTCGGCCACCTCGGCGGCGAGACCGTTGCGCTCGGCGCCAATCTCGGCGAGCGCGTGCGCGACGATCTTGGTCCAGGCGCCCATCATGTCGGTGCGCTCCATCCGGTGCCGCGCGGGATCGTCCCACAGCCACCGGCGCGACCGAGCCACCTGGGGGATCAGGCGCGCAGGATCCACGCCGACGGGCGCGGCCACGCGGTGGCAAGCCCCCGCCCAGCATTCGTCCACCCCGCCCGAGTAGTCGAGCAGCGTGTCGTCGAGGTCGACGAGCAGCGCCTTCATGTCACTTCCTGGGGCGAGATCTCGGCCACCGGCTCGGCCTGGCCGAACGGCGGGAGCTCGGGGCGGCACACCTGGCGGAAGTTACACCAGCGACAGATGCGCAGGTCCTCCGCCCGCTCGAAGTCGGCCTCCTCGGCGAGGTTGCGCGCGGGGTCGCGGAGATATGCCTTCATGCCGCGAGCGGAGAAGCGAATGTGCTCGCGCACGCGGTCCAGGGCGCCCGCGTCCCAGGGATGGGGAGTGGCCTTGCCCTCGCGGAGATTGACCTCGTGGAGATCCACCCGCGAGGGATCCACGCCCAGCACCTCGAGCGCGTAGAGCGCGTAGCCCGCGAGCTGCAGCGACGCGTCGCCCCCGCCGCCGCCCGTCTTCCAGTCCACGAGCTGGAGGCGATCGGCGGTGCTCCAGTAGCCGAAGTCGGGCGCGGCGAACACGCGGATGCCCTCGAAGTCGAAGGCGTTGATGTCCTCGATGAGGACCCAGCGCTCGACGGGCGTGGCCTTGATGTCGGCGAGCAGCGGCAGACGGTGGAAATTCCGCAGGCAGCGCACGACATTGTCGCGGAGGGCCTGCCACTCGGCGTCGCGGATGGGCACGCCGTACTCGTGCTCGAAGAGCCCGGCCCGCTTCGGCCACTCCCGGTACACGCCCGCGCGCGAGCCCTTCCACTCCTGGCGCATCTGGCTCACCGTGCTCTCGATCAGCGAGGCCTCGGACAAGGCGTAGCCGTCGCGCATCGCGAGGAGCGCGCGCTCGATGGCTTCGTGCACCAGGCGCCCCGCCCACATCTGGCGGGTACCGAGCTGCTTGAGGATGTAGAGGAGCCGCGTGCGCTCGGCGGACTCCGCGTCCCAGCCTCCCCAGGCGCCGTAGTACTGGAAGTAGTACCGGCGGCGGCAGTCCTGGAAGGCGTTGTCCCGGGTCCGGGACCAGGAAAATTCGTTGACGAGATCGGCCACGGCCTCAGGATAGCAGGGTCCGCGACGATTGGGCAGCGAACCCGGCCCCAAGGAGGCGCTTCATGGCACGCGGGCTCTCCCTTCCCGCATCGCTCCTCGGCGTTCTCCTCTTGACCGCTTGCCCCGTGCCGGCCCTCGAGGGCGAGAAGCTCGGACCGTGCACTTCGAGACCTCGCGCTCGGCGGCGGCTCAGCCCGCGCTCGATCGCGCGGTGGCCATGCTGCACTCGTTCTGGTTCCAGATGGCGCTGGGCGCCTTCGGCGAAGTGGCGAAGATCGACCCCACGTGCGGCAGGGCGCACTGGGGCCAGGCCATGACCGGGTGGGCAATCCCCTGGCCGGGCCCCCGGTCGCACGTGGGCTCACCGAGGGCGGCCGTACAGCGCGCCAAGGCCATGGGCGCCAAGACCCCGCGTGAAATGGCCTATATCGGCGCGGTGGAGGCCTTCTACAAGGACGCCGACAAGGTCGACCACCGGATCCGCGCCCTCGCGTAAGAGAAGGCGCTGGAAGCCATCACCGCGCAGTACCCGAACGACCCGGAGGCGCCGATCTTCTCCGCGCTCGCGCTCAACATCACCTTCCTTCCCACCGACACGACGTACGCCAATCAGCTCAAGGCCGCGGCCAGCCGGACCACCCGGGCGCCGCCCACTCCCTGATCCACAGCTACAACTTCCTCCCCATCGCCCCGAAGAGCCTCACCGCCGCGCACCGCTACGCCTCGATCGCGCCGTCGGCGACCGCACGCCCTCCACATGCCGTCCCACATCTTCACGCGCGTGGGCGCCTGGGAGGAGTCCATCGAGTCCCACCGCGCCTCCGCGAAAGCGGCGATGCGCGGCCTGGGCGCCGCGCGGAGCGGCAATTCCGCGGGCGCCCGCGAGGCGTCGCTCCCCTGGAGGCGCTTCGTGATGCCATGGTGGCGGCGAAGAGCGGCTACTGGGCGGAGCAGGCGGAGATTCAGCGGCGCGGCGTCGAGGGGATGCCGCCAAGGCGCGCTGCTCCTACGATCGCGTGGCCGAGCTTGGCCACAAGGCCGACGCGGACCGACCGGAGGTGGCCGCCGCCCGCGCCTACCTCAAGAAGTAAGTCGTTGACGGGAGGCCATGCCATGGGTACCCTCCCCGGTCGCGCCGCTCGGCGTCTGCTTCGCACCGCTCGACCGGATCAAAAGGGAGCATGCATGTCCTCAGCATTCGACCCCGGCATCACGCGCCGTCAAGCTCTCGTGGGCACCGCGACCTTCGCCGGCTATGCGCTCGCAGTGGACAAGGTGCTCGCTCAGGCGATCAAGACCGACACCGAGGGCCTGGCCGCAGGCGACTTCGGGGTGAAGATCGGCAACTACGAGATGCCGGTCTACGAGGCCCGGCCGGCCTCCGGCGGGCCCCACCCGGCCATCATCGTGATCTCGGAGGTCTGGGGCGTGCACGAGTACATCCGCGACTGCGCGCGCCGCTTCGCCAAGGCCGGCTTCTACGCCGTGGCGCCTGAGCTCTTCAAGCGTGAAGGCGGGGTGGCGCAGCTTTCCAACATCCAGGACATCCTGAAGATCGTGTTCGCGGTCCCCCGCAAGCAGCTGCTGGGGGACATCCAGGCCGCGACGGTCTGGGCCAAGACGCGGCCGGGCGTGGCCGCCGGCAAGTTCGGCGTGACCGGCTGGTGCTGGGGCGGCTCCACCGCCATCCAAGCGGCGGCTGCCATCCCCGACATGAAGGCGGCGGTGGCGTGGTACGGCCCGCCCGGCCGCCCCTATGTCGATCAGCCCAATCCGGTCACGGGCTTCGACGTCGCCAAGGACATCAAGATCCCCTTCCTCGGCCTCTACGGCGAGAAGGACACCAGTATCAAACCCGAGGACGTCACCAAGTTCGGCGAGATGGTGAAGGCCGCCGGGAACCCCAACGTGGAGATCATCGTTTACCCTGGGGCGGGCCACGGCTTCCACGCCGACTACCGGCCATCCTACGACGCGGCCGCGGCGACGGATGCCTGGAAGCGCTGCACGGACCACTTCACCAAGTTCCTCAAGGCCTGAGGTCCAGGCCCGAGGCGAGGAGGAGCGCGCGATGTGTCAGATCGTCCCCGCATACCGTGGTCGCCGCGTGTCGGACCCGGAGGAGCGCGTGTCCGGTCTTGGTCGGCGCGACTTCCTCAAGCTAGCGGCTGGCGCCGCTGCTGTCGCCCTGACGGCTGCGTCGCCGACCTGGGCCCAGAACGCCAAGGTCGAAGTGCACTGGCTCGGGCAGGCCACGACCAAGCTGACCTCGCTCACCGGCAAGACCATCGTCATCGACCCCTTCCTCACCAACAACCCGAAGACGCCGCCGGCGATGAAGAACCTCGACGCGCTGGGCAAGATCGACCTGATCCTGGTCACCCACGGCCACGGCGATCACGTGGGCGACGTCGCGGAGCTCGCCAAGCGCACGGGCGCGCCGGTGGCCGGGCCGGGCGGCCTCCTGTCGACGCTGGTCGATCTCGGCTGGGTCCCGGCCGAAAAGGGCGTACGCTTCGGCAAGGGCGGAAAGATCAACCCCGCCGGGCCTCAGATCACGATCACCCAGGTGCGGGCCGAGCACTCCTCCGAGGTCACCGTCACCGACCCCACCACGAAGAAGTCCACGACCTATCCCGGCGGCGAGCCGGCCGGCTTCATCGTGGAGTTCGAGAACGGGTTCAAGCTCTATCACATGGGGGATACCGGGCTCTTCGGCGACATGCGCCTGATCGGCGAGTACTACAAGCCCGATCTCATCATGATCCCCATCGGCGGGCACTTCGTGATGGATCCGCGCGACGGCGCTTACGCCACGCGCGAGATGCTCAAGCCGCGCTTCGCCATTCCCATCCACTACGGCACCTTCCCCGTGCTGAAGGGAACGCCGCAGGAATATCAGGCCGCCCTGGGCAACGTCACCACGCAGGTCTTCCCGATCAGCCCGGGCGACAAGCTGAGCTTCTAGACGGCCGCTAACCTGCTCTCAGCGCGAGGGTAACAGGTAGACGTGCCGCGCGGATCGCGGGTGGGAGACCGCCCAGCGCGCCGATCACCAAGGCCCACGCGATCCCGCGCAGAATCAGGGCCGGCGTCACGCGGAAGTCGAAGGCGACCTGGGAGAACGTGTCGAAGTTGAGGGTGGAGAGCGTGGCGCCGTCGCAGTAGAGATACGCGAGGCCGCCGCCCAGCGCCCCGCCCAGCAGCGCCAGCACCAGCGCCTCGATCAGCACCGACACCACCACCGGCGCGCTGCCGAATCCGATCGCGCGCAGCGTGGCGATCTCCACCTGCCGGCTTGCGATGGCCGAGTACATGCAGTTCAGCGCCCCGAAGGTCGCCCCGACCGCCATGAACGCGGCCACGGTGTAGCCGAGCACGTTGATGAGGGTGGTGAGCACCTTGGACTGCTTGGCGTAGTACTCCGGCTCGCGAAACACCGTCATCGAGAGGCGGCGGTCGCGCGCGATCGAGGCGGTGAGATCGGCGAGGCCCGCGCTCCCTCCGTCGGCGAGCCGCGCGGTGATGGATTGAAAGCCGGTGCGGCGGTAGGCGGAGGCCGCGACCTCGGCGTCGGCCCAGATCTCGGACTCGTGCACGTCCCCTCCGCTCGAGAAGATGCCCACCACCGTCCAGTCGCTGTCGCGGAAGGCGATCCGCGAGCCCACCCCCAGCCCCTCGAACTGCTGCGCCGCGCGCCGGCCCACGATGACTTCCCGCACCCCCCTCTCGAAGGGACGCCCCTCCACGAGGCGAATCTCGTCGCGAATCGCGAAGGCGGCCGGCTGCACGCCGCGGAACGGCACATTGTTGGGATCGGTCTGGCCGCGGCGCGGCAGATCCACCATGACGACCAGCTCCGCGGAGGCGAGCGGGCGACCGGCGGCGTCGCGCGCGATGGCCGGCAGCGCGCCGACGAGCACCGCCTGGTCGCGTGACACGTTGCTCGACATCTC